>DATLZG010000580.1:0-2248 GCA_035574095.1 Burkholderiaceae bacterium
AATCGGATCGCCGTTCAGGAGCCACGCCGTGCCGTCCGCCGTAACCGATATCCCGGCGAAAGGAGGGCGGGCGCGGATCTCGACCTGCGGCGACGTGCGCTGGTAAACGCGGATGACGGCCTCGATCGGATCGGCGGGGTCGCGTTGGAATGCCGTGCCGCCCGCGGTGTTGTCGACGAACACGATCCAGCCGCTGTCCCAGCTTTCGGCCGCCGCATCGCAAGTGGCAGCGGCAGCGGCGGGATCAGCGCTGCGGCACAGAATCACACGGCCGCGGCGCGCCAGCGCTTCGCTGCGCGCGAGCGCCAGATCGGCGAGCATTTCGTTGACCTCGCCGGCGACGCGGTTGCGGTCGATGAACGTACTGAAGCTCGGCACGCCGACCGCCAGCAGGATGGCCATGATCGCGATCACGACCAGCAGTTCGATCAGCGTGACGCCCCGCTCAGCGCGTGTGTCCATCGGCCTCGTCCTTTGCCGCGGATTATTGCCGCGCGCGTCGCGGCCATCGGCCCCCGACTAGGGCGTGCGGCAAACGCCGTCCGACGAGCGGCTCTCAAGGCTTGTGCGGCGACTGCCTCGCTAGTGCGCACGGATGAGGCACGGGATGGCCACCCACTGCAGATTCACGCGATGTGCCGCGGAAAAGTCGACAGCGCCCGGCAGAACCGCTGCCGAGAATGCCGCCGCCACGACAACGCCAACGACACGAGGAGATCGCGATGATCAACGCACGCCGCCGGCCGCACTTGCGCGCGCTCGGCTTTTCGCTGATCGAGAGCCTGGTCGCCACCGCAATCGCCGGCGTGTTGGCCGCCGCTTCACTGCCGCGCTTCGCCGACGCACTGGATCAACAGCGGCTGACCGCGACCACCAACGAGTTGGTGCTCGCGGTGAATCTCGCGCGCGCGGAAGCCACCGCGCGCAAGACGCGCGTTGCGATCGCGCCGCACGCCGGCGACGACTGGACAAGCGGGTGGCGCGTATTCGTCGATGAGAACGGCAACGGCCGTTTCGATACCGGCGAGCACAACGTGCGCGACTTTGCCGGTGCACCGGAGCGCATGACGATCGATCCGAGATTCGGCGGCTTCGACGGCCACGTGCTCAGCTTCGACCACGCCGGCCACCTGCGGCGCCCGAACTCGAACGGCATGCTGCTCGGGCGCTTCGTGCTGAGACTCGGGAGCGAAGTACGCGCAGTGTGTTTCTCGGCCGCCGCCCTGCGTACCGTGCGCACCGCAGTGTGCGCGTAACGCTGCCGGGGAAGATGGGTGGCGCGCCTGACAGGAGTCGAACCTGCGACCTACGGCTTCGGAGGCCGTCACTCTATCCACTGAGCTACAGGCGCGCGGGGCGCCAGAGGATACTCGCTTCCGCCGGCGCGCGCTCGCCGGCGCCGGCAATCCTCGCACGCGGCCCTATAATCCGCGGCCGCTGCGCCAACGCCAACCCTTCACGTTCACGTCGAACTCGCCGCCATGTCCGAAAAGCACAACCAGTTCATCAAGACCCCGCGGCAGTTGATCACGGTGGTCGTGTTGGCGTTTCTGGTGCCGGTGATCATCATCGTGCTGCTCGTCAAGTACGTGACCGGCTCCAAGTTGGAGATGGTCGGCACCGCGGCGATGACGCCGGAGGCGATCGCCGAGCGCCTGCGCCCGATCGGCACGGTCGAGTTCGCCGAGGGCGGCGGCGCGCGCACGCTGCAGTCGGGCGAAGCCGTTTACAAGCTCGCGTGCAGCGCGTGCCACGAAACGGGGGCGGCCAATTCGCCCAAGATCGGCGATACGGCGGCGTGGGCGGCGCGCTTAAAGCAGGGCTATGACACGCTCGTCAAACATGCGGTCGAAGGCTTCAAGGGCATGCCGCCCAAGGGTGGCAACGCGGATCTGGATCCGCTGGAGGTCGCGCGCGCGGTCGTGTACATCGCCAACCGCTCGGGCGGCAATCTGAAGGAACCGGAAGCGCCGGCGGCGAAAAAGTGAGTCGTTGCTCGACCCGCTAGGGATTGAGCTGCCGGTAAACGAGCTGCGCCAGCGTGGCCAGTTCGTCTTTGCTCACCTCGCCCGCAAGCGCATAGCCGAACGGGCCGTCGATCCAGTAAAAGACCGCGGTCGCGCCCTCCTGCGCGAAGCGAAACGCGGTGTCGGTGTTCGGCGCTTCGCGCCGCACGAGCAGCGACAGCCGTTTGCCCTGCGCGCTTTCGTACATCAGCAGCGCTACCGGCGGCGCGCTCGGGTCGGCG
>DATLZG010000581.1:0-2179 GCA_035574095.1 Burkholderiaceae bacterium
GAAGCGGCGGCCTATTTCGATCTCGCGCTGGCGAGCGTCGAAGAAGCGATTGCTGCCTCGCGCGCCAATGCGCCGCGCGGGCGTCAGTTCGGGCCGTTGCTCGATCCGGCAGCGACGGTTGCCGACGCGTATCGCGTCGCAACGGCGATCTACAGCAACGATGAATTGCCGCGCGTCATGGACCTCGAGACGTTCCATGCCGCCTATCTGCCGGGACGCGGACCGAACGCAACGCGGCTTGCGCATCCGCAGCAGCGCCAGGACCAGCAACAGACGCAGGCCGGCGCCGAGCAACAGAACCAGCCCGATGAGCAGGGCGAAGAGCAGAGCGAGACCCCGCAAAACGCGGAGTCCGGAGATCAGCAGGACGCCGCCAAGCGCAAGGAAGTGGCCGGTTTCGGCGACTCGAGCGGCACCGCGAGTCAGTCGGCGAACCGCAGCGACACCCAAAAACAGGCGGACGGTTCAGTTGACAAGGGCGTGCCCTATCCCGAGTGGGACTATCGCGAGCAGCGCTACAAGCGCAACTGGAGCTGGGTGCAGGAAAGAAAGCTCGCCGAGTCCAACATGGCGGAGACCAACCGGATCGCGCGGCAGTACTCGAATGCGCTGAAGCGCTTGAAGAAGGCGATCCAGGCGCAGAAGCCGGCACGGCTTGCACCGCTTCTGCAGCAGCTCGACGGCGACGACATGGATATCAACGCGGTCGTCGGTTACATCGCGGAGAAACAGGCGGGGCGCTCGCCCAAAGCCACCATCTACCGCCGTCGCGAACTGCGCCAGCGCGAGATCGCGGTGACGTTGCTCGCCGACATGTCCACTTCGATCATGCAGCATCTTCCGGAAGGCGGGGGCCGGCTGGTCGACCGCGTGCGGGCCGGCGTGCTGCTCTTCGCCGAAAGCATGGAGGAGGTGGGAGACGCCTACAGCATCGCCGGATTCTGCTCGAAGTACCGCGACAACGTGAGCTACTACACGATCAAGGATTTCGAGCAGCCGCTTTCGGAGGAGGTGCGCAGCCAGATCGGCGGCATGTCGGGCCGGCTTGCAACGCGCATGGGCGCCGCCATCCGTCACGCCACGGCGCGTTTCGAGGCCGTCGACACGCGGCGGCGCTTGTTGCTCATACTCTCGGACGGCCGGCCGGAAGACTACGACGACGGGGGCGATCGCCGCTATCTGCACGAAGACACGCGGATGGCGGTGAAGGAGGCCGTCGCGCGCGGCGTGCATCCGTTCTGCATCACGGTCGACACGATGGCGAACCAGTACCTGCCGCAGATATTCGGCAAGGGCCATTATCTTGTGCTCGACCACATCAATTCGCTGCCGAACAAGCTGCCGGAAATCTACTTCCGACTGCGCCGCTGAGAGCCAAGGCGCTTCCGAAGAGCGCTTTTTTCCCGATGGGAGCCAAAATCACGATGCGCCGGGAAATCGCATGACCAGTAAACCAGTGCAAGCGGCCAGCGTTCCGCCAAGAACGAGGCCGTCAAACTACCCAGAGCCGTTCGCATCGCGCGTGACGGGGCGCCAGAAACAAGCGCTCGGCGACTTTTTCGGGCTCACCAACTTCGGCGTTAACCGAACCACACTCAAGCCCGGCAGCATGTCGGCACTCCGGCATTGGCACACGAGGCAGGACGAGTTCGTCTATGTCCTGTCCGGCCGCCCTACGCTCGTCACGAACGCCGGTGAAATGCAACTCGCGCCGGGCATGTGCGTCGGGTTCAAGGCCGGTCAGCGGGACGGGCATCATCTCGTCAACCGTACGGCGGACGAAGTGATATACCTCGAGGTCGGTGATCGCATGCCGGGTGATGCGGTATCGTATCCGGATGACGATCTGCAGGCGGTCATGGGCGCGGACGGCAAATGGCAGTTTCTGCACAAGGACGGTTCGCCATACTAGCGCCTGATGCGGAAGTCCGCGCGCGGTTGTGATGACCTCGCGGTAGATGACGAGAAGGGTCCAGGAGCATCCATGTTGATTTGCGGGCGCTGCCACTGTGGAAATATTTCGTTTCTCTTCGAGTGGAAACCCGAGCCATCGGAGATACCGGCGCGCGCCTGCACCTGCTCGTTTTGCAGCAAGCATGGAGGCGTTTGGACATCGTGCCCGACCGGCTCGCTCAGGGTGACAGTCGAGGACGCAACGCGCGTATCGAAGTACTCGTTT
>DATLZG010000582.1:0-14662 GCA_035574095.1 Burkholderiaceae bacterium
TCATCGTCGGCGCTGCGGCGCCGACGATCCTGCTGCCGGCCGATCGCGCCGAGACCTTCCGGGCCAATCTGGCGGCGTGGGAAGCGACCGGCCAGCCGCTGGCGAGCTGGACCGCGTACACGCTGCGCGAGGGCGAAACTCTGGCGCAGGTGGCGGCGCGCGTCGGCGTCAGCGAGGCGCAACTGCGCGAAGCGAATCGCATCCCGCCGCGCTACCGCATCGCCGCGCGTTCGACGATCCTGATTCCGCGCGACGAGACGATGGACGAAGACATCGCGCCGGAGAAACTCGCCGCCAGCTTCGCGCTGGTTCCCGAAAAGTCGAACTATCGGCAAATCACCTACCGCGTGCGACGCGGCGATACGCTCGCTTCGGTCGCGCGCCGCTGGGGCGTGCGGCCCGACGAGATCGTCGCCTGGAACAACCTGCGCGGCACGGAGCTGTTCGCCGGGCAACGCTTGAATCTGACCGTCGCGCGCGGCCCGACCAAGACCGCGAAAAAGCCGGTGCGCACATCCGCTGCACAGCGCAAGTCGTCCGTCGTAAGGGCGCCGGACGGCCGCGGCACGACCACGCGCGCGACGCCGAGCGCCGCGGCTCGTCGCTGACCGGTTTCCCTCTGTCTCTGGCTCCACCGACCGCCCATGGGCTTCCTCGCCGGAAAACGCATCGTCATCACCGGACTGCTGTCGAACCGTTCGATCGCCTACGGCATCGCGCAGGCGTGCCGACGCGAGGGCGCCGAGCTCGCTTTCACTTACGTCGGCGAGCGCTTTCGCGACCGCATCCACGATTTCGCCGCCGAGTTCGGCTCGCAGCTCGTCTTTCCCTGCGACGTGGCGGAGGACGGCCAGATCGCGGCGCTGGCCGATGGACTGCGCAACGCCTGGGGCGCGCTCGACGGGCTGGTGCATTCGATCGGCTTCGCGCCGCGCGAGGCGATCTCGGGCGCCTTCCTCGACGGGCTGACGCGCGAGAACTTCCGCATCGCGCACGACATCTCCGCCTACAGCTTCCCGGCGCTGGCCAAGGCTCTGCTGCCGCTGCTGCAGGGGCGGCCGGCGTCGCTGCTCACGCTGACCTATCTGGGCAGCGAGCGCGCCGTACCCCACTACAACACGATGGGGCTGGCCAAGGCGTCGCTCGAAGCGAGCGTGCGTTATCTCGCCGCCGATCTCGGCCCGCAAGGCATTCGCGTCAACGCCGTTTCCGCCGGGCCGATCAAGACACTCGCTGCCAGCGGCATCAAGGGCTTCTCGCGCATGCTCGAGTACAACGAAAAGAACGCACCGTTGCGACGCAACGTCACGATCGAGGAAGTCGGCAACGCCGCCGCGTTTCTGCTCTCCGATCTCGCCTCCGGTATCACCGGCGAGATTCTGTACGTCGATTGCGGGTTCCGCTCGGTCGCGTTCGGCCCGGCGGCGGTCGGCGTGGAATGATGATTGCTGACGCGGATTCGCGCGCAGGGCGCGGATAAAGCGGGTCCTGAGAACCGCGTGATCCCCGTTGATCCGCGTCCAGGCTGGTTTCACGCCGCGCACGACCGAAAGCCGATGAACACGTCGTCGCGCTCGGGCAGATAGAAATTTCGATAGCGCGGGTCGTGCATGCGGTCGCGCGTCGCGATCGAGCCGCCGCGCACGCTGCGGTGCGTGTGAAACCAAGGCACCGAATAGTCCTGGTACGGATCGGCGGCGAAACCCGGATACGGAGCGAACGGGTTCGCGGTCCATTCCCACACGCCGCAACCCCATTGGATCGCGCCGCGCGTCGCCGCGTACTCCCATTCGGCTTCGGTCGGCAGCCGCCGGCGCGCCCAGCGGCACCATGCTTCCGCTTCGAACGCGGTGACGTGCGCGACCGGTTCGTCGAGCGCAAGCGCCGCCCAGCGATCGAAGTCGCGCGCTTGCCACTCGCCGCCGACGCGGCGCCAGTCGCGCGGATGCGCGCGCCGGGTCCTTGCCAGCCATGCGCGGCCGGCGCCGTCCCAGAATGCGGGGTTCTCGTAGCCGCCGGCGTCGACGAAAGCGAGGTACTCGCGATTCGTCACCGGCCGCCGCGCGATCGCGAACGGCTGCAGGCGCACCGCGTGCGACCACTTCTCGTTGTCGAACACGAAGCCGTCGCCGTACTTCGGCGCGCCCATTTCGAACTCGCCGCCCGCCAGCGCGACATCGCCGCCGGCGGGCATCGCCGGCAGCGCGAGCGGCCGGTCGCGCGGCGGCGGATAGCCGAGCGTGTGCCGCGTATAGGCGAACGCTTCGCCGTGCATGTCTTCGTGATAGAGCGCGAGGCGGAAGAAATACAACCCGGCGTCCGATTCCTCCGCGCGCTCGAGTCGCTCCAGCGTGGCAGCGAGCACGTCGCGCAGGTAGCGTACGGTCGCCGCGCGGTCGGGCAGATCGAGCGTCCAGCGCGTGGCGTGCGCGACCTTGCTCGAGTCGTACCAGCGGTCCGCGTGCGCGAGCAGCGACGGCGCCGGTTCCCGATCGCGGCCGCGCCAGCGCAGGCACCAGTGCTCCTGGAACCAGCCGACGTGGCCCAGCTCCCACAACGGCGGGTTGATGATCGGCAGATAGGGCACGCGCCACGCGTCGTCGCTCAGGTCGGCGAGCAGCGCGTTCGTATACTCGCGCGCATCCGCGAGCGCCGCCCGCAGTTGCCCTTTGTTCAGCCGCCGCATCCCTTGAAGTCCGCCGCCGCCCGTCGCGCACGCGTCGCGATTATCACGCCGACGCTCGCGGCGTCGAATACCGGCAACTGGCACACGGCCGCGCGCTGGGCGCGGTTTCTGCGCGGCCGCTTTCGCGTCAGCGTCTCCGATCGGTGGGCGGGCGAGGACGTCGACTGCGTGATCGCGCTGCACGCGCGCCGCTCGGCGCCTTCGATCCATGCGTTCGCCGCCGCGCACCCGGAGCGCGCACTGATCGTCGTGCTGACCGGCACCGATCTGTATCGCGATCTGGCGACCGATGCGCAGGCGCGCAAATCGCTCGATTTGGCCACGCGGCTGGTCGTGCTGAACGAGCTCGCGCCGCGCCGCCTGTCGCGTCGCTGGCGGCACAAGGTCACCGTAATTCTGCAATCCGCGCCGGCGCTCGCGCCCGGGCGCCGCGCGGCGCGCCGCTTCGATGTCGCGGTGGTCGGCCACCTGCGCGCGGAAAAGGATCCGCAGCTTGTCTGGGACATGCTGCAGCACCTCGCCGGCGACGTGCCGCTCGCTGTGTGGCACGCCGGCGCCGCGCTCGATGCACGGCTCGGACGAGCGGCGCGCGCACTCGCGCGCCGCGATCCGCGCTACCGCTGGCTGGGCGGCCTGCCGCGCAGCGAAGCGCGGCAGCTGATGCGCCGCTGCCACCTGCTGTTACATCCGTCGCGCATGGAAGGCGGTGCGCAGGCGGTGATCGAAGCCGTGACCGCGCACACCCCGGTGATCGGCACCCGCATCGACGGCAACGTCGGGCTGCTTGGCGCCGACTATCCGGGATGGTTTCCGGTGGGCGACGCGGCCGCGGCCGCGCGGCTCGTGCAGCGCGCGGCGCGCGACGCGTCGTTCCTGCGCCGGCTACAGCGCACCTGCGTACGGCGCGCGCGCAAGTTCGCGCCTGCGCACGAGTCCGCGGCGGTAAACCGCGTCGTCCATAATGCGCTCCGACTTGCGAAACGGAGCGCGCGATGAATGCGCCGGAACCCTTGCGACTGACCTCCTTTTCTCACGGCGGCGGCTGCGGCTGCAAGATCGCGCCGGGCGTGCTGTCCGAGATCCTGAAGGACGCCGGCGGCATCGTGCCGCAGGAACTGCTGGTCGGAATCGAGACCGCCGACGACGCGGCCGTGTACAAGCTGAACGACAGCCAGGCGCTGGTGGCCACCACCGACTTTTTCATGCCGATCGTCGACGATCCGTACGACTTCGGCCGCATCGCCGCCACCAACGCGCTGTCCGACGTCTACGCGATGGGCGGCACGCCGATCCTGGCGTTGGCCATCGTCGCGATGCCGGTCGATCGGCTGCCGGTGGACGTGATCCGCCGCATCATCGAGGGCGGCGAGTCGGTGTGCGCCGCCGCCGGCATACCGATCGCCGGCGGGCACACGATCGATTCGGTCGAGCCGATCTATGGCCTCGTCGCGCTCGGCCTGGTGCACCCGGACAAGGTGAAGAGGAACTCGGCCGCGCGCGCGGGCGACACGCTCGTGCTCGGCAAGCCGGTCGGCGTCGGCGTCTATTCGGCGGCGCTGAAGAAAGGCGAGCTGGACGTCGCCGCTTACCGCGAGATGATCGCCACGACGACGCGGCTGAACACCCCCGGGCGCAAGCTGGCGGAGCTGGCCGGCGTGCACGCCCTGACCGACGTCACCGGCTTCGGCCTGCTCGGCCATTTGCTGGAGATCTGTCGCGGCGCGCATCTGGCCGCCGAGATCAGCATGGCGCGCGTGCCGCTGCTGCCGGGCGCGGCGGAACTCGTCGCGCGCGGCTTCGCCACCGGTGCGTCGGCGCGCAACTGGGCCGGCTACGGCAAAGACGTCGTGCTCGACGGTCTCGGCGAGGTGGAGCGCAAGCTGCTGACCGACCCGCAAACGAGCGGCGGACTGCTCGTGTCGTGCGCGCCGGATGCGGTCGAGGACGTGCTGGCGATCTTCCGCGCCGAAGGTTTCGAGCACGCAGCGGTGATCGGCACGCTGGCCGACGGCGTACCGCAAGTGCGGGTTGTCGCCTGAAGGCCACTCCCTAACGCCGGTCGATGGCTAACCGCTGTGCGGCCGCAGATAATCGCGCCGCGCGAACTCCGACCAATCAAGCCTTTTCCGTTGACCGTTCCCCGTTGACCGTCCGTCATGCCCAAGCGCGCGCCGCGCGCGGGCAAGCGACAGGTCGCGGCCCAACCTGACGACACGATGCGGCAGTTGTTCCGGCAGGAAGCGATCGACGCGCAGCGCGAGAAGCTGCTCGGCGCCGTGTCGATCGCGCGTCCCGTTCCGTACTGGGTGTTCACGCTGCTCGCCATCGGCTTCGCCACGACGCTGATCGCCTTCGCGTTCTGGGGCGAGTACACGCGGCGCGAACGGGTCGAGGGCTTCATCGCCGTGGACGCCGGCGCGGCACGCCTGCTGGCGCCGGAGGCGGGTACGGTGGTCGAACTGCTGGCGCGCGAAGGCGACGAGGTCGAGGCCGGCGCGCCGATCGCCCGTATATCGCTGGAGCGCTCCACCGCCACCGGCACCACGTCGGAGCTTGTGCAACGCGAGCTGCAGCAGCAACAGCAGTCGATCGAAAGCGAGGTCGCCTCGGCGCGCCTGCTCGCCGCGCAGCAGGCCGAGCAGTTGCGCGGCCGCGTGGCCACCCTAAAGGCGGAGATCGATCAGGCCGACGCCGAAATTCAGTTGCAGGCGGCGCGCGTGGCCGCCGCGCGCAGCGAAGTTGCACGTACCGAGAAACTCGTCGCCGACAAGTTCCTGTCGGATTCGGCGCTGATCCAGAAGCGCAACGAACTGCTCGAACAGCAGGTCAAGCTGCAAACGCTGCGGCGCAGCCGCGCCGCGCTGGACCGCGATCTGCTCGCCGCCCGCTCCGAGTTGGCCGCCGTCGACCTGAAGCTGCGCCAGCAGATCGACCAGCTCGAACGCAAACGCAGCGAGTTGCAGACCACGCGAGTGCAGGAGGAAGCGCGCCGCGAGACGGTGGTGCGCGCACCGATCGCCGGCACGCTGACCAACATCGCGGTCGCGCGCGGCGACTCGGTGGCCGCCGACGCGCCGCTCGCCACCGTCCTGCCGAAAGGCAGCGGCCTGCGCGCGCAGCTGCTGGTGCCGACGCGCGCCGCCGGTTTCATCCAACCTGGCAACGAGGTCGTGCTGCGCTACGACGCGTTTCCGTTCCAGCGCTTCGGCCAGTATCGCGGCGTCGTCGAGGCGGTCAGCCGCACCGTCTGGTCGCCGGGCGAAAAGGTCGGGCCGATGACCGCCCGCGAGCCGGTGTATCGCGTCGATGTGAAACTGGATAGCCAGACCGTACGCGCCGGCGGCCAGGAGATGCCGCTGAAACCGGGGATGACGCTGTCAGCCGACATCCTGCTGGAGAAGCGCACCGTGTTCGAGTGGGTGTTCGAGCCGGTGCTCGAACTGCGCACGCGCCTGCTGTAGACGTGTCGCGATGCTGTTCGGCAAACGTGTCCCGCTGATCCTGCAGTCCGAGGCGCCGGAGTGCGGCATCGCCTGCGTGGCGATGATCGCCGGCTATCACGGCCTGCGCACCGACCTCGGTGCGATGCGGCTGCGGCTGGCGCCGTCGCTGCGCGGCGTCACGCTGAAGCACATCGCCGCGGTCGCCGAGACGATGAAGATGTCCGCGCGCGGCGTGCAGGCGCCGCTGTCGGCGCTCGGCCAGTTGAAGCTGCCGGCGATCCTGCATTGGGACATGAACCACTTCGTCGTGCTGACCGACGTGCGCGGCGACCGCATCACCGTGCACGACCCCGCGGTCGGCAAGCGCGTGATGAAGCTCGACGAAGCGTCGCGCCATTACACCGGCGTGGCGATGGAACTGCAGCCGGCCGCCGGATTCGAGCCGCGCGACGAACGCCGGCGCATTTCGGCCTGGCAGTTGCTGAGCGTCGTTGGCCGCCTGCGCAGCCCGATCGCGCAGGTGCTGCTGCTGTCGCTGGCGCTGGAGGTGTTCGCGGTCGCCTCGCCCTTTTTCGTGCAACTGGTGGTCGACCGCGTGGTGGTCGGGCGCGATCGCGATCTGCTGACCGTGCTGGGCGTCGGCTTCGCGGCGCTGGTGGTGATGCAGGTCGCGGTGACGGCGGTGCGCGCGTGGCTGAGCGTGTACCTGTCGACGCAACTGAACCTGCGGCTGCTCGACTCGCTGTTCGGCCAATTGCTGCGGCTGCCGCTGGCGTGGTTCGAGAAGCGCCATATCGGCGACATCGTGTCGCGCTTCCGCAGCGTGGACGCGATACAGCGCACGCTGACGCTGACCTTCGTCGAGACCGCGATCGACGGCGCGATGGTCGTGCTGACGCTGGCGGTGATGCTTTGGTACAGCCCGTCGCTGACCGCGATCGTGGTGCTCGCGGCGATCCTGTACGGCGTGACGCGCTGGGCGTTCTACGGACCGCAGCGGCGCGCCGCTGACGAGCAACTGGTGCACGAGGCGCGCTCCGGCACGCATTTCATCGAGACGCTGCGCGGCATGCTGGCGATCAAACTGAACATGCGCGAACCGGAACGCCGCGCCGCCTACAACAACCTGATCGTCGAACAAACGAACGCCGGCGTGCGCACGCAGGCGCTCACGATCGCGCACCGGGCGGCCAACGGCCTGATCTTCGGGCTGGAGAACGTGGCCGTCGTCTGGCTCGCGGCCTTGCTGGTGATGGACGGCCGCTTCTCGGTCGGAATGCTGTTCGGTTTCCTCGCGTTCAAGCTGCTGTTCATCACCCGCATCAACAACCTGGTCGACAAGGCGATCGAGTTCCGCATGCTCGATCTGCACGCCGAGCGCATCGCCGACATCGCGCTCGCCACGCCGGAGGCGCCTTCGACCGGCGGCCATGCACCCGGCGGGCTGCTGCATCTGGAAGCCAAGGGGTTGGCGTTCGCTTACGGCGCCGAAGGCCCGGTGTTCCGCAACGTCGACTTCAGCGTTCAGCCGGGCGAGACCGTCGCGATCGTCGGCCCGTCCGGTTGCGGCAAGACGACGCTGGTCAAGGTGCTGATCGGCCTGCTCGACCGCACCGAGGGGACGCTGATCGCCAGCGGCCGCGACGTGCGCGAGTGGGATCGCGCCGCCCTGCGCAGCCGCATCGGCGTCGTGCTCGCCGACGACCAGCTTTTCGTCGGCACGATCGAAGACAACATCAGCTTCTTCGATCCCAAGCACGACCCGGCGCGCGTGCGCGCCTGCGCGCGGGCGGCGATGATCGACCGCGACATCGAGGCGATGCCGATGGGCTACAACACGATGGTCGGCAGCCTCGCGCACGCGCTGTCGGCCGGACAGAAGCAGCGCATCCTGCTGGCGCGGGCCCTGTATCGCGGGCCGCAGATCCTGTTCCTGGACGAAGCGTTCGATCAGCTCGATTTGGCGCTGGAATCCAAGATCACCGACCAGCTGCGCAAACTGAAGCTCGGGGTCGTGATCGTCAGCCACCGGCCGGAAACGATCCGCGCGGTCGATCGGATCGTCCGCTTGGGAGGCGCCAGCGCGGAACCGTCACGCGTCGCAGAGGCGGCCCCCGCCGGCGCGGGCAAAGGCTGAGGAACCCCAAGAAAACCGCTGCCCGACCCTATCGCGCCTGCGGTGCTCGACGCACGCCTTCGAGCGAGTGCTCGTCGGCGCAACCTCGACCGCTCGCGCCGTCTTCGGCGGTTCCCTGATCACCGCTGGTCGTCGAAGCGGCCGTGGCTGAACTGCCGCAGGGTGGCCGAAATCTTCTGCCGTGCCTGGATGAACGGCGATTGCCGCGCCGCCTGGGCCAGGTACTCGTCGAGGTCGCCGACTTCGCGCTGCAGCCGCGGGATCAGCGCCAGGAAAAGATCGGCCAGGTGCGGGTCGAACTGCTCGCCGCGCAGGCGCGCGATTTCCTCCAGCGCGCGCGCGACCGGCCACGCCTCCTTGTAGGGGCGGCGGTGCGTCAGCGCATCGAACACATCCGCAAGTGCGGTAATCCGAGCGGCTACCGGGATGGCGGTGCCTCCGATTCCGAACGGATAACCGGAGCCGTTCCACCACTCGTGATGGAACCTGGCTATCTCTTCCGCCATCTGCAGGTGCGGTACGTCGCTCTTGGCCAGTAGCTCGGCGCCGACCGTGGTGTGCGTCTGCATGATCTGCCGCTCGGCATTGCTCAACCGATCGGGCTTCAACAGGATGCCGTCCGGGATGCCGATCTTGCCGATGTCGTGCAGGCGCGCCGCCAGATCGATCATGAAACAGGTCTGCTCGTCACAGCCGAACTCGTGCGCCAGCAGCGCCGCCAGCCGCCCGACCCGGTAAGAGTGCTCGCCAGTGGCGTCGTCGCGCAGCTCCGCCGTCACCGCCAGCCGCTCTAGCAGCTCGATGCGCGCACGCAGCAGCTCCTGCTGCGCCACCTGCTCGGCCAGCTTGCCGCGCAGCGACTGCTCGCGGCGCTCCATCAGGTGTTCGGCCCCCGAAGTCTGTTCCGCCTGGCGTCTCTCCAGACGCTCCAGGTGCAACCGGTGGTGATGTAACGCATTGTCCTGCTGGATCTTTTTCGTGTGCAGCATCAGCTCGCGCAGGTACACGAGTGCGACGTCCGGTTTGCCGGCCACTTCGTGCGCCTTGACCATCGCGATCAGCGCGTCGCGCAGCATCGACTTGAGGATGCGCGCACGCTCGAGCGCCTGCGTCAGGCGCGACAGGCCGACATCCACCATGCCGGCGTGCACCTCGTACAGACCCTCGGCCAGTGCGGCCATCAGTTCGTTGCGCTCCGAGCGCGATTCCTTCGCGTAGCGCTTCGCGAGTTCGCAGCGCTCCTTCGCCTGTTGCAGCCCCTGCGCCTCGATCAGCAGCCGGGTGTAATGCGTCTCGGCCAAAACGCGATGGTGCAGCTCGGTGGCCGTCTTCGGTTCGTTCAAAAGATCGGTGGCCGCCTTTGCCGCCCGCAGTCCCTTGCCGAGATCCTCTAAGTACAGGCAGGCGAGCGCAATGTTGGTGAACGCGGGGCCTCGCATGAATTCGAGCGAACTGTACTCGTTCGCCAGCGCGATCACCCGGTCCATGCAGGCGACCCCGTCGTGGTACTGCCCAGCGTAGATTAAGGCGCCACCAAGGTTTAGCCAAACTGATGCTTCTGCGCGCACCTCCTTCAGCTCAGAAGCGATTTCGAGAGCTGTGGCATAAGACTCGATCGCCCCAGGAAGGTTGCCGGAGTCGGCCAGCACGATCCCTTCGAACGTCAACGCCTTCCGCAGCAACGCCGCGTCGCTCGTCTGCCGCGCGAAATCGGAAGCCTCCTTCGCGGGCACGACCGCCGCGAGCGGCTGCCCAGTCAAGTACAGATGCTGAGCGATCGCCAGCAGGCATTCCACGCGGGCCGGCGTGACGAACTGGCGCGGCACGCGCTCGAGCGCAGCCAACGCGTCGGTGAACAGGGCCGAACCGTTGCCGGCGGGCCGGGCGAGCGCCGCCAGCAACGCGCTCTGCAACTGCTCGAAAAACAATTCGGCTTCCTCGCGGCTCGCGGTCGCCGCGCGCGCCGCGAACTGTTGCAGCCGAGCTTGCGCAGATTCCATCGCTCGCTGTCCTTCAATCGCCAAAATCGGCCATGGCCCCGGTTGCGCATGTTAGAGCAACATGTTCTCAACCGCGAGCGAATCGCCGGTTCTGGAACATCACAACAGCCAACTGCGGAAGGGGAACCACATGAACGCCACGATCAACGTCGTCGAAGCCGCCGAACTCCGTCAAGACGAGCAACTGCAAGAGCAGCAGGCCGAAGCGCTGCGCGAGCTGGCCTCCGTGGAGCTGGCCTACGTCGGCGGGGGATCGGTGGCGGTCGTCTTTGTTTGATGCCCGCAGTTGCGCACGGCGCGGCTCAGCGGGGCCGCGCTAGCAGCACTGCAAACCGCGCATCGGGGTCGAGCCAAGCAGTCGGCTCTCCAAACCCCGCTTGCGCGAGCAGCGCGCGAAATCCCGCGGCGCTGTACTTGTAGGAGTTCTCGGTATGGATTCGCTCGCCCGCCGCAAACGGGCGGGCGCCTCCGGGCAAGCTCACTTGTAGAGCGCGGCGCGCTTCCAGATGCATCTCGATGCGCGATTCGCGCGCGTCGAAGAACGCGACATGACGCCAGTCGCGCGCGTCGAAGTCGGTGCCCAGCACCCGGTTCACGTGGTTCAGCACGTTGAGGTTGAAGGCGGCCGTCACGCCGAGCGCGTCGTCGTAAGCCGCGTCGAGTGCGGCCTGGTCCTTGAGCAGATCGACGCCGATCAAGAGCGCACCGTCTTCGCCCGCCTCGCTGCGCAGGCGGCGCAGAAACGCGGCCGCCTCCTGCGGCGTGAAATTGCCGATCGACGAACCCGGATAGAAGAACAGGCGCCGCTCGCGCCGCACCGCCGCCGGCAACCGCAACTCGTTGGCGAAGTCCATACCGATGCCGACCACGTCGAGCTGCGGATGCTTGTCCTGCAGGCACTCCAGCCGCTGGCGTAGAAACGCGGCTGAAATATCGATCGCGACGTACTGCGCCGGCCGCAGCAGGCCGAACAGGCGCTCGGCTTTCTCGCAGTTGCCGGCACCCAAATCGATCAGCGTGCAGCCGAAACCGACGGCAAGCGCGATCTCGGCGCCGTGGCGCTCGATGATCTGCGCCTCGGTGCGCGTCAGGTAGTACTCGGGCAACTCGCAGATCGCCTCGAACAGGCGCGAACCGAGCGCGTCGTAAAAGTACTTCGGAGTGATGCGCGCCGGCTGCGCGCGCAGCCCGGCCAGCAGTTCGTCGCGCGCATCGCGCGCGCCGCCGCCCTCGCTCTCGATGAACGTCGGGCGGCGCCGCGCCGGCGCAGGGTTGGCGGCAGCGTCCACGCGGCGATCTTAGCCCGGACATTTCACGAGGGACGCGGGAATTGCGCGGATGCATGCGCGCGCCAGAGTGCGCGAGACGGCCGCAGTCGCGTGCCAAGTGGCACGCGCGAGGAGTTGAGCGCGAGATGGCCGCGCAGGCGCCGCGCCAGCCCGCGTAGCCCCGGCGAGCCAATCCGGAATTGCGCTCGCATGCCGCACCTCAGCGGCGGAGCAAAGAGAAGTAAAGACCGCGTACGGGGGCGACCTCGTGAAGTATCCGGGCTCGTTTGCCGACCCCGGCGCCGCGCTCACCGCTCGCCGTGATGGCGGTCGCGCGCGGCAAGGCGCCCGCGCCCCATTTGCGACAATGCGCGGCCCACGCGGACGATCGACGATGCCTCGGCTCTGTGCCTCGCGTGTACTGCACGCGGCGGCCGGCGCGCTCGCCGCGGCGGCCGTTTCCGCGACCGCTGCGACGCTGCAGGTCGGCTCCAAACGTTTCACCGAGTCTTACATCCTCGGCGAGATCGTCGCGCAAACCGCGCGCGGTGCTGGGACCCCCGCGCAGCATCAGCGCGGAATGGGCAACACCGCGATCCTGATCAACGCGCTGCGCGCCGGCAGCATCGATCTGTACCCGGAATACACCGGCACGATCGCGCGCGAGATCCTGAAACTGCCCGCGGTGCCGCCGCTGGCAGAGCTGAACGCGCGGCTCGCGCGCGAGGGGCTGACGGTGGCCGTGCCGCTCGGCTTCAACAACACCTACGCGCTGGCGATGCGCGCCGGCGACGCCGCCGCGCGCGGCATCGCGCGCATCTCCGACTTGAAGCGACACCGCGATCTGCGTTTCGGACTGTCGCAGGAGTTTCTCGGCCGCGCCGACGGCTGGCCGGGCCTGGTGCGCGCGTACGGGTTCGATCTGCCGGCACCGCGCGGCATCGATCACGGTCTGGCGTACGAGGCGATCGCCGGCGGCCTGGTCGACGTGATCGACATCTATTCGACCGACGCCAAGCTCGACAAGTACCGACTGACCGTGCTCGCCGACGACGCGAACTTCTTCCCGCGTTACGACGCGGTGCTGCTGGTCCGCGCCGACGTCCCCCAACGCTTTCCACAGGCGTGGGCGGCGCTGGCGCAACTCGCGGGCAGCCTCGACGAAGCGGCGGTGCGCCGGCTCAACGCCGCCGCCGAACTCGACGGGCGCGACTTCGCCGCCATCGCCGCCGACTGGCTGGCGCAGCGCGCGGGCGGCGCCGCGCGAACGACGACGCCTCCGGGGCAAGGGCTGTGGCGAAGGATCGTCGCGCCGGATTTCGGCCGCCTGCTCGCCGAGCATGTCGCGCTGGTGTTCTTCGCGCTGGCCGCGAGTTGCGCGCTCGGCGTTCCGCTCGGGGTGCTCGCCGCGCGGCGCCAGCGCGCCGCTCCCGTCGTGTTCGGAGTCACCGGCGTCATCCAGACGATTCCGGCGCTCGCGCTGCTCGCCTTTCTGATCCCGATCACCGGGCGCATCGGCCCGGTGCCGGCGTTCATCGCGCTGACGCTGTATGCGCTGCTGCCGATCGTGCGCAACACGCACGCCGGCATCGCGCAGATCCCGCGCGAGACGATCGAAGCGGCCACGGCGCTTTCGCTGCGCCCGGCCGTCGTGTTCTGGAAGATCGAGCTGCCGCTCGCGCTGCCCACGCTGCTGGCGGGCGTGAAGACTTCCGCCGTCGTCAACGTCGGCACGGCCACGATCGCCGCGTTCATCGGTGCCGGCGGCTTCGGCGAGCGCATCGTCACCGGCCTGGCATTGAACGACCAGACCACGCTGCTGGCCGGAGCGATCCCGGTCGCGTTGCTGGCGCTCGCCGTGCAGGGCGCGTTCGATGCGCTCGAGCGCCGGCTCGTGCCGGCCGGCCTGCGCCACCGCCGCTGAATCGGCGCGGCTACTCGACCGCGATACGCGCCGCCAACGCCTGCAGTTCCGACAGCGGCGGGTTCTTGCGCGGCCAGACGAGCTCCACACCGTCGTTCGAGTGACGCGGCAGCACGTGCAGATGCACGTGCGGCACCGTCTGCCAGCCGGCCGGCTTGTTCGCCTGCAGGATCGTGATGCCCTCGGGCTTGAAAGCGCGGTCGACGGCGCGCGCGACGCGCGCCGCCGTGCGAAACAGCGCCGCCGCGAGATCGTCGTCCAGATCGAGAATCGTCTCGAGCTGCCTTCTCGTGGCCACGATCACGTGGCCCGGATTGACCTGGCCCGCGTCCATGAAGGCGATCGTGTGCTCGTCTTCGTAGACCCTCGCCGCGGGGATTTCGCCGTTGATGATGCGCGTGAATACCGAAGGTTGCATCGAAGTCTCCTTCGTTGTCCGTTGACCGTTGTCTGTCGTCACATCTCGCCGGCGTACGGCGGCAGCGTGGTCAGCCGCGGATCCTCGACCGGTCCTCCGACCGTGAAGTGATACAGCGACTGAAAGGTCGCGTCCCCGAAACCCAGCACCTGATGCACCGGATCGTCGAAGTAGCAGCCGATGCCGGTCGCGCGCACGCCGTGCGCTTCCGCCTCCAGATACAGCACCTGACCGATGACGCCGCTCTCCCAGAACAGGCGGCGATAAAACCACGGCCCGTGCCGCCGCAGGTTCGGTTCGAACTCGGCGATCATGCCGAGCGCGAAGCAACCGTCGCCGGCGATGTCCTGATGGCAGCTCACGTCGATCGCCATCCGCCGCGCGTCGCCTTCCTCCAGCAGAAACAGCGGCAATGCGGCCGGACCGACCGGACGCCAGGCGAAGAAGTCATGCATCGCCGCTCGCAGCGCCGCCACCCGCGCCGGCGCGCGCGCCAGCCAATAGATGCCAGGTGCCAAGTCCTGCACGCGATGCACGAACAGCGCCAGATCGATCGCCGGCGCCCATGGCAGCGCATCCCACGGCGGCGGGCGCCGGGCGCAATCGAGGTCGGCGTGCGGCAGCGTGCGCGCCAGCATCGCGAAGAACGCGTCCGCCGCAAGCGCCGTGACGCCGTCGAACGCCAGCGCGCTGCGCCGCCGATGGATCAGCTCGCCCGCGCTCGGTCCGGCCGCCGGCGGCGCGGCGCCGGCGGCGCAAGGCTCGCAGTCGACCGTGCGCGGCTCA
>DATLZG010000583.1:0-2491 GCA_035574095.1 Burkholderiaceae bacterium
GATGGGTCGCCATGTCCTGGAACTGCAGTGCCGTGACCGCGCTATGCACGGCCGCGCTCAGCCGCCCGCGCCCAGCGTCGTCGCGACCGAGCGCCCCGACCGCGGTGCCGATGACCGCGAAGCTGTCCGCCAGCCGGTCGCCCGCTTCCGTGATCAGCGCCTTCAACCGCTCCAGGTCGGCCGCGATCGCCGCGCATTCGCGCGCCGCGCTGTGTTCTGCGTGCAGCGTCTCCATAGCCTGTCCATCGCTCGTCGCCGGCCGCGTGCTGGTGCGCGGCACGGACGGCGCAACGCTTGCCAGTTTCAACCACCGGCAGCGGGGGCGAAGGCGCGATAAAGGGCTCGATTGGAAACCATTCCGCCGGCGGCCGCGCCCGCCTGCCGATCGGGACGGTGCCGTTCAGCGCCGGCCGAAAATCGGGGACAATCGCGCTCCGGCCGCACGGGGCCCCACCGGGGCTTTGGCCGGGAACCCGATGTCGTTCGACTCGCCCACCACCGTGAACCTGCTCGTCGTCGAGGACTCCGAGCTCGACTACGAGCTGCTGCTCGCGATCCTCGGCCGCGACCAGGCGCTAACCGGACTGCGCGTGCGCGCGCAACGGGTGGAGGACGAGGCCGGCATGCGCGCCGCGTTCGCCGCCGGGCGTATCGACGCAGTGGTGACCGATCACAATCTGCCGCGCTTCGATTCGTTCGCGGCGCTGAAGGTCGCCAAAAGCCACGACGAGGACATCCCGGTGCTGGTGCTGTCGGGCGAGATGGCCGAGGATCTGGCGGTGGCCGCGCTGCACGCCGGCGCCGACGATTTCATCCTGAAGGCGCGCATGTTCCGGCTCGCGCCCGCGCTGCGCCGCAGCCTGCAGGCAGCCGAGGTCCGGCGCAACGCTCGCCGCCAGGCGCAGGCGCTGGCGGCGAGCGAAGCGCGGCTGCGCGAACTGACGCAGCACCTGGAGCGCGTGAAAGAGGAGGAACGGCGGCTCGTGGCGCGCGAGATCCACGACGATATCGGCACCACGCTGACGGCGCTGCGGTTCGAACTGGCGCGCCTGGCGCGCGCGCTCAACGGCCGCGCCGCCGCCGCACCGCACATCAACGCGATGGAAGAACTGCTGGCCCAGGCGGTCGCCGCCGCCGACCGCATCCAGCACAACCTGCGGCCGCCGGTGCTGGATGCCGGGCTGGTGGCGGCGCTCGAATGGCTGGTGCAGGGTTTCCGCAACCGCACCGGCGTGGCGACGACGTTCGAGTCCAATCGCGAGGAGGTCGACCTCGCGCCCGAGCGCGCAGCGGCCATCTATCGCGTCGCGCAGGAGGCGCTCGCCAATGTCGCCAAGCACGCGCACGCCACGCGCGTGTCCGTGCAGTTGTTCGCCGCCGCCGACGAGGTATCGCTCGAGGTCGCCGACGACGGCGTCGGTTTCGACAAACACGGCGCCGACAGCACGCCCGGGTTCGGCGTGCGCGGGCTGATCGAACGCGCGCGCGGCTTCGGCGGCTGGGCCGAAGTCAACAGCGCGCCGGGCCGCGGTACGACCGTGATGTTCTCCATTCCGCCAGGCGCGGCGGCGCCGGCGATCGCCCCGCAGGAAAGGGAGTGGACCGATGCGGGCTAGATCGTCGTGCATGACCGCCTGCCGTCGGTGTCCGCCGCCAGCGCCATGACCGTCAAGACCATCGTCGTCGACGATCACGCCATCGTTCGCCGCGGCATCGTGCAGATCGTCGCCGAGCACCCCGAGGTGACGGTCGTCGCCGAAGCGGGCGACTACGGTCAATTGCGCAACGCGCTGCGCCAGTTTCCGGACGTCGATCTGCTGGTGATGGACATCGGCCTACCGGGCAAGAACGGCATCGACATCCTGAAGACGCTGCGCGAGGAGATGCCGCGCGTCAAGGTGTTGATCGTCAGCATGTACCCGGAGGACCAGTATGCGGTGCGCGCGTTCCGTGCCGGCGCCTCCGGTTACCTGAACAAGGCGAGCGCGCCGGAGAAGCTGGTGGAGGCGATCAGCCAGGTGATCGCCGGCCGCAAGTACGTGACGCCGGAGATCGCGCAGGCGCTGATCGAAAACCTGAACGCGCCGCAGGAAGCGGCGCCGCACGACAAGCTGTCGGACCGCGAGTTTCAGACGCTGCGGCTGATCGCTTCCGGCAAACGGCTGTCGGACATCGCAACCGAGCTGGCGCTCAGCCCCAAGACGGTCAGCGTGTACCGCGCGCGCATCCTGGAAAAAATGGGCATGAGCAACAACGCCGAGTTGACGCACTACGCGATCAAGCACGGGTTGGTCGAGTAGCCGCCGGCCGGCGGCTCACGGCGCCGCCACCTCGACCCGGTTCTTGCCCGCGCGCTTGGCGTCGTACAGCGCGCGATCCGCGCGCCGCAGCAAGTCCTCCAACGGTTCGTGCGTGCGCCACGCCGCCACGCCGGCGGAGAACGTCAGCGTCGCGCGGCGGCCGTCGAAGACAAACGGACTGCGGGCCAGCT
>DATLZG010000584.1:0-2165 GCA_035574095.1 Burkholderiaceae bacterium
CGCGCATCACGCGCACCATCTTGTGCAGCAGATACTGCGGATAGTCGGGCGGAATCGGCAGCCCGCGCGCGCGCGCCACCGCCTGCAGACCGGCGCGCACGCGCGCCACCGTGCCGTGGTGGTCCGAGCCCTGCACGTTGATCACCTTTTCGTAGCCGCGGCTCCACTTGGTGACGTGGTAGGCGACGTCGGGCACGAAATAGGTATAAGTGCCGTCGGACTTGCGCATCACGCGGTCTTTGTCGTCGCCGATCTCCGGCATCGCGGTCGTGCGCAGCCACAGCGCGCCGTCGGCCTCGTAGGTCAGACCGGCGTCGATCATCGCCTGCACGGCGGCCTCGACCTTGCCGTCCGCGTACAGCGAGGATTCGAGATAGAAGTGATCGAAGCGCACGCCGAACGCGGCCAGGTCCTGGTCCTGCTCGTGGCGCAGGTACGCGACCGCGAAGCTGCGGATGTTGGCCAGATCCTCGACGTCGCCGCTGGCCGTCACCGGCGCACCGTCGCGCGCGACCTGCGTTTCGCGCGCCAGAAACGCGCGCGCAATGTCGACGATGTACTCGCCGCGGTAGCCGGTCTCGGGAAACTCGACCGCCTCGCCCAGCAGCTCCTTCGCGCGCGCCTGCACCGAACGCGCCAGATTCTCGATCTGCACGCCGGCGTCGTTGTAGTAGAACTCGCGCGTCACGTTCCAGCCCAGCGCGGCGAGGCAATTGGCGAGCGCGTCGCCCAACGCCGCCTGGCGCGCGTGGCCGACATGCAGCGGGCCGGTTGGATTGGCGGAGACGAACTCGACCATCACCTTGCGCCCGCCGCCTTCGTCGCCGCGGCCGAAGTTTTCGCGCGCGCGCAGCACCTCGCGCACGACCGCCTGCTTGGCGGCCGCGGCGATGCGCAGGTTGATGAAGCCGGGTCCGGCCACCTCGGCGGTTTCGATCAGCCCGGCCGCTGCCGGATTGAGCCGAATCGCCTCGACGAGGGCGGCGGCGACCTCGCGCGGGTTCTTCTTCAGCGATTTGGCGATCTGCAGCGCCACGTTGCACGCCAGATCGCCATGCGCCGCGACGCGCGGCCGTTCGAACGACACCGGCGTGCCGGCCGCGCCGATCGCGGCGAGCGCCTGCTCGAACAGGGCGGCGAGCCTCGTTCTCTGCGACGGGAGCATCTGCGGGAAAGCGCGTAAAGGGCGCGGATTCTACCGGCGCGTGCGAGGTCGGCTCGCCGTAACGCTCGCGTAACGCGCGGGCGAATAAAAAAGAGCCTCGGCACTCGGCGATTTCGCCAAGGAGGCGGGGGATGACGGACCGCGAACTCGAAGATCGGCAGATGCCGGAACCCTTGCCGCTGCGCTGGGCGCTGCTCGCGGCGGCCTGGGCTTGGTTGTCGCTGCTGGCGCTCGCGCTTCTGGCCTGAGGTTGGCGGCCCGGTGCGCGCGCACCGTGCTCTGCGGCCGGGGCGGGTCGATTTGAGCGCGATCGGTGGTACGTGCACCGCTTCGAAATGGCCGCGCCCGGCGCGTATTTGCAGGCTGACTGACGCCCCCGGCCCTGCGGGGGCTTACGGCTCGCGCTGCAGAAAGCGCGGGATCGGCAGCAGTTCGATCAACCGGCCGACTCGATTGGCGATGCCGCCCGCGGCCGGCGCGCGCACCTGGATCGGCGGTCCGCTTGCAACTGCGGCGCGCGTTGCCGCCGGCGATGCTTTCGCGGCCGTACTCACCGGTTCGGTGGGTCGCGCCAGCACCGGCTCGAGCCAGCGCAGGATCGGCTGCCACTGCGCGAGGTCCGCCTGCACCTTGTCGGCCGGCAGATCGAACAGCGCCAGTCCCTGCTCGATGCAGCGGACGTAGGTCTGCGTTTCGCGCAGCACGCCGATGAACGGCAGCCGCAGTTGCTCGGCCCACTGCTGCAGGACGTCGGCGGCCTTGGTGCGCGCATCCAGTCGCATACCGACCGCCGCCACCTGGCAGCGGCCGCTGGCGACCCGCGGCAGCGATTTCAGTTCCGCGTAGCAATCCGCCGCGGATTCGCGGTCGAATGCGGAGTTGCACACCGGCATCAGGATCGCGTCGGCGTACATCACGATGCGCGCCAGATCGAAACCGCGCAGTCCGCCCGGCGTGTCGATCACGACGTGCGTCGTTCCGGCCGGCGGGCGCAGCACTT
>DATLZG010000585.1:0-2179 GCA_035574095.1 Burkholderiaceae bacterium
GCGCGCACGCGGTCGCGAGTGCTTCTACGTCGGCATGACCGGTCTCGACGTCGAGGAGCGCTTCAACAATCACAAGCGCGGTTATAAGGCGTCCTCCGTCGTGCGCCGCTACGGCGTCGAGCTCGCACGCGAGTGGTTCGACGATATCCCGCCGATGCCCTATGAGGAGGCGGTGCTGGCCGAGCCGACACTTGCCGACGATCTGCGCGACCTTGGCTACCTTGTCTTCGGACCGACGAACCGCAAGCCGGCGCTACGCATCAATGCGCGCGGCACCGGGAAACGACGGTGAGCATCGACTTACCAGACCCACGCTGACTTACGAGATCAATTTAGACTTCCTGCCATCCTTCGGATCGGAGGGCGATGGACTTGATGACGAACACTTGGCGCGCGCGCTCTACGCGATGCCAATCCTGATATTGCGCCGAGCGGACCACCCGGCTGTCTTCCTCTTCCTGCACCTCCCAGCCCGCCGCCGTGGCGCGAATGCTGTAGCGGCGCGTGTGGCCGGCATTGGTGAGGCTCTTCACGAACGAGTACATGCCTCGATCCTGAAGCACGTCCGCATGACGATGCTGTAAATTCGGTGTAACTGGCTCGCCCAACTGCCCTAAGAACAACAAATTACGGCGTTTACATCGAGTACCGCGCTGCGCGCGGACAGCCGCATTTGGTGCGGAGGGCCACTTTGAGGCTAGCCTGGCGCACGCACGAGGAGCACGCCGCGGTGAGTGTGCACCCGCAGTTCGCGCCCTCCAAGCCGCGGCTCGCCATCGACGTGATACGGGATCGGTCCCGAGGAAGACACGCGCAATGTCTGCGCCGCGCTCATCGTCACTCCGCCACCCGATTTGAGCGTGCCGCGAAAGAGCGATGGCAATCGCCAAGCGATGTTCAACAACGAAAGCTCCTCGACGATCACGACTTCGAGCAAGCCGTCGTCGAGACGCGCGCCCGGGGCGATGAGCATGCGGTTGCCGTACTGTCGGCCGTTGGCAAAGGCGACGAGCAGCGCCCGGTGCGTCGAGACGCGACCGTCGATCGTGATTTCGTAGGTCTGACACTGATAGCGAAGCAGCTCTGCGGTGCTGAGCTGGAGGTAGCCTGCAAAGCCGCGCCGCGATGGAGCACGGTCTGCAAACCGCGCAGCAATCACGGCGTCGACACCGACGCCGCCAATGTTGAAGAACAGACAGTCGTCGACCTGACCGGCATCAATCGCGAGCGTCCTGCCAGTCGCGGCGAGCTCGAGCGCCGCACGCACGTCGAAGGGAATGCGGAGATCGGTTGCGAGCCCGTTACCCGATCCTGCCGGCACAATGGCCAGCGGCACGCCGGTACGCGCCAGCGCCGCGGCCGTCTCGTTGACGGTGCCATCTCCGCCCCACGCGACGACCAGACCACACCCGGACGCCACCGCCTCCGCGGCAAAGCGCTTGGCATCGCCCGGCTGTGTGGTCCCGCGGACGTCGGCGTCGATGTGATGCCGACCGAGGACCTCACGCGCGAGCGCCGCGTCAGCGTCGATCTCCCGGCCGCGCCGTCGCCGTCCCGAGATCGGATTGATGATGACAAGCGCCTGCACCCGACCGTCGCGCGCGGCGGAGCCACCGGCATGCGCGAGGTCGATCATCTCAGCGCAGCTTGCGCAGCGCGCGTGGGGGCAGCAGCCACTTGAGCGTGCCCGGACCGTTCGGCATGGCGCCATCGAGCTCGATACAGCACACCGCGCCCTTCTTGAGCTCGATCGTGCCGCGCGAGCGCAGCAGGCGTGCGGCGAGCTCGCCAAGATCGGGCTCATGGCCGACGAGCGCGATGTGGTGGATGCGCTTCGAGTACTTGGTGATCGCCTCGAGCACCTGGCTCATGCGGCCGCCAGGTGCGAGCGCGTCGAGCTTCTCCATTCGCGGCTTTGCGCCAATCCCCGAGGCAAGCAGTTCCGCAGTGTGCATCGCACGGACCAGCGGGCTGGTGAGTACGAGCTCGAGCTTGACATCGAGCTCTTTCAGTCCGTCGACGGCACGCTTGAATCGCGCGATGCCTTCGCTCGTGAGCGGACGCTCTCGATCGTCCGGGTAATTCGGTCCTCGTTCGGCGGCAATCGCGTGCCGGACCAGGTACAGCAAGGTTGTCGCAGCCATGTGTGGTGTCAGGCGACGGCCGATGCCTGTCGTTC
>DATLZG010000586.1:0-2531 GCA_035574095.1 Burkholderiaceae bacterium
CGCCGACCACCACCGCCAGCACCGAGTTCGTGCAAAGCACCAGGGCGAGCATGCCGAGCGCGAGCGCCACCAAGGTTTCGACGAGGGAGGAGCCGCGCGTGCGCGCGAGCGGAGGGGCGAGGGGAAAACGCATCGAATGCCTCTGGCAGGCATTTCGACGCGCAGGCTTTAGCCCTTAATCGCGGGACAACGGAAAGATAGCCGCAGGATGCGCGGCTATTCGGAGGATCGAAGCTCGGTGGCTATCGACCCCAGCAGTCGGCGGCGGTGCGGCCGGCCGACGCGTTGACGATGCCACGCACGCCGCTATGCGTGAGCGTGAAATCGCCGCACTCGTCGCCCACCATCGAGCCGGTACGGGTCGCCGTCAGCGTGAACGTCGTCGAACCGTTGCCGCCGCCCGCCGTGACCGCGATGTTGTACTTCGCCGTGCCCGTCGCCGGTGACTGGTTGAACGGTGCGGGCATCGCGGCCGGCGCCGCCGGTGCGCAGCGATAGTCGTTGTTCTGCGAGAAGCAGCGTTGCAGGAACGCCGCCGCCTCCAGCAATTGAGTCTTCGCGTCCGAACGGTTGGCGCGCTGGATGTAGGCGGTGTAGGCCGGGATCGCGATCGCGGCGAGGATGCCAATGATCGCGATCGCGACCAACAGTTCGATCAGCGAGAACCCGCGGTAACCGTCGCGCGACATCACGGGGCGCCTCAATCGAGCAACTGACGCCAGGTGCGGAACGCGCCGAAGCCACCAAGTTCGATGCGCCTGCCTTGTCCTTCGCCGGCCAACCCGACGCCGAAAGCGACCCCAGTCCGGTTACGGGGATCGGCGCCCTGCGCGAGACGATCCACGAAAATTGACAAGCCGAACGAACCCGGCATGGCGATTGCCCCCGAGCGCGCCGACCCGAAGCTGCCAGCGCCGACAAAACTCCCGGTCAGGAAATTGAGGCGGAAAAGGAAAGAGAGGCCAGCCGCCTCGCACGGATCCACCGACGGTACGAACGTCTGCACGAGCAGGTTTTGACCCAACACCGTCGGCGCCGCGATCACTCGCTCGCGCGGTGTCACATGGGTCGCAGTGCTGGTGTCCACCGTGGTGCCGGAGGCTGAGTATGCGACGCCGAGATCGAAGTACCAGCCGCGTTGGCCCGCACCGTAATTCACCCCGAGATTTGTCATGAAATACGTCGACGGGTCGCCCGACCGCTCGATGATCGCCTGCTGAACCAGCGCGCTGCCCGCCGCGCGGAAGTTGCCGGACAGACCGCTCGACTCGCCCGGCTTGTCCCAGATGCCGTAGACGGTCTGCACGTCCTCGGCTTCCCGGTCGCCTAGCGAGAACAACTTACCTGTGCCGAAGACGACCATCACGCCGCCGTCGGGATGCAGCCGCAGCAGCGGCTTGGCGAAGATCGGCTGCGGCCGGTCACGCGAAGCGGCAGGGCCGACGTTGGCCGGGCTGCGTGTGGTGAACAGCGGATTGCGGTCGAAAGCGACGGTCCACGCCGACGGATTGGAACCGCCGAGATCGAACTTCCACAGGTTGCCGCGCAGGTCGCCCGCGTAGACGGCGATCAGCTGCCTGTTGGCGTCGAACAGCGGCGCTGGTGTGGACAGGCCGTTCGGGTTGGAGGCGTCGCCGTTGCGCGTGTCGAGAACACGGACGACGGAGCCGGTCTCGACGTCAACGACGAACAGCGCTGCGGTCTTCTCGTCGCTTTCAGGACCGTTGCCGAACACGGCGACCCAGCGGCCGCCGCTCGGCCGAGTATTGTCTTTGACGCGCGCGACGATCGCAGGACCCAGCACATGCCCCAAGCGCTCGTAGTCACTACCGTCAAGCGACCGGTCATCCAGCTCCCAAAGCACGCTGCTCGTGTCCAGATTAGAGGGGTCTGTCGCATCTATCGCAAACACCGCGCGTCCGCCCGCGCCGAGCGACGATACGACCACCGTGCGCCAGCAGCGATCGACGCCGTTGGCATCGAGGTTCGGGCAAGCGCTGCCCAGATAGGCGTCGCCTTGCGCCGGCACGCCGTCGACCATGTACCGGTGCACGTACTCCGGGTCGACTAGCAACGGCAGATTGCGGATCACCGAGCGCGGAACGTACGCAAACCGTTCTTGACCGGTCCGCGCATCGAAGGCGTGGAACATGCCCCCGTTGCTGCCCGCCCAGAGCATGCCCGCGCGGCCGACGTTGCTGCTGTTGCCCTGGTTTGCTCGCAGGTAGCGCAGGTAGGTTTCGCGGCCGGTCTGCGCAGTGCTGGTGCTCGCGGGCAGGAAGTCGTAACCCCAGTCTAGAGCTTGGACATACAGCGGTGCCGAATTGGCGATCGTGCCGAGCACGTTGTTGTAGCTTCCTGCGATGTCCGGTTGAGGACGTGGCCGGTCGCGGAAGTTTCCCGGAGGACTGGCGCTCAGTTCCCTGCTGCGATCGCCTCGCAGGTAGGCAATCACGTCCGCGGCCGGGCCCTGGGGTGCGTTCAGATCGGCGAGTTGCGAAGAATCCAGAGTCGCCGCGGTAAAGGGCACG
>DATLZG010000587.1:0-8762 GCA_035574095.1 Burkholderiaceae bacterium
GCGACAGCCGGGCTCGTCGCCGGTTTCGTGCTGATGATGGTGCTCGACACTGCGCTGGGCGGCTGATGCCGGCGCGCGCCCTGCTGCTGGTCGCCGAGGGCCTGCTCGGCGAGGGCGGCGCGTTCCTGCGCGAACAAGCGGCGGCGGATGCAGGCGGCAGCGTCCCGGACGAGCGCTTGGCGCGCCGCGTGGTGTTGCTGATATTCGCGCTGCGTTGTCTTGCCGCCAGCCTGCAGCGGCACCGCCGCGGCCGAGAACCCGCGCCGGCGGTCGAACGTTGTCTCGCGCATGTGCGCCACGATCTGGCGCTGCTCGAGCGCCTGCTAGGAACGTTGCGCGCCGCCGGCGGTCCGCTGGATGCTGCCGCGCGACTGTCTGCGTCGCGGGCACTACCACTTTCCGCCGCGTGCCGGCATGTGCGCGTCGAACTGCGCGCCGTCGCAGCGCTGGCGCGCTCGGCCGACCATCGCGATCTGTCCGCGTGGGCGCTGCGTCGCGCCCGCGCCTACTTCCGCCGCGACGGCGCCGGCGCCTCGACCACGCGCACCAGATCGCGCGGCACCTCTGCGCGCACCAGGTCGGCCAAGGCGGTCAAGGCCGCCATGCGTGGATAGGAAGTCCGGAACACCAGCGCGACGCGGCGGAACGCATTGTTCACCTCGAGCGGGCGCAGTTCCATGCGCGCGGAACGCGCCCACGGGCCGCGCGTCGCCAGCGCCGGGATCAGCGTGCAGCCGATGCCGGCGGCCACCAGTTCGAGCAGCGTGTCCAAGCTGGAGGCGCGCAGATCGGGCACGCTCGATACCGGTACCTTGCGCCGGTGCCGGCAGACCTCGAGCGTCTGCTGCTTCAGGCAGTGCTCGTCGGACAGCATCAACAGTTCCGTCTCCGACAACTCCTTGCGCGTGACCTGCGCGCAGCGCGCCAGCGGATGACCGCGCGGCGCGGCCAGCCAGAACGGTTCGTCGAACAGCGCGATCGCCTGTAGGCCCGGTTCGTCGTCGACCGGGGTGGCGAGAAACGCCGCGTCGACCTCGTGCCGCTGCAGCCGCGCGATCAAGTGCTCGGTGGTTTCCTCGGTCAGCGACAGTTGCAGTTTCGGGAAACGGCTGCGCATCGGGCGCAGCAGCCAAGGCATCAGAAACGGCGCCAGCGTCGGCAGCACGCCGAGGCGCAGGGTGCCGGCCAGCGGATCGCGGCTCTCGCGGGCGATCTCGATCACCTGGCGCGCACTGTCCAATGCCAGTCGCGCGGCGGCGGCGATGCGCTCGCCGACCGGCGTGATCTGTACCGCGCGGTTGGTGCGCTCGAACAGTTTGACGCCCAGGTACTCCTCCAGCTTCGCCAGCTGCATGCTGAGCGTCGGCTGGCTGACATGGCAGGCCTCGGCCGCGCGGCCGAAGTGCCGGTGGTCGGCCACCGCCACCAGGTATTGCAGGTCGCGCAGGTTCATGCTCGCCCCCTTGATCGACTCCATCGATCATAACGCTCGAAACAATCGATTTCCATCGTGATGCAGCACGGCCTACAGTGGCGCCGTCGCAATCGCCGATGGAGAGTTTCCGATGACAGGTCAGATCGTGCGCGCCGCCGTGCGCTCACCCGCCGGCCGGCTGCGCTTCATGAGCGGAGCCGTCATTCACCTGACCGCGGCGCTGCTGCTGCTGGCGCACGCAGTCGATTACGTGCGTGCGCTGCAGCCCTGAACGCCGCGCACTCGTCCGTCACACCCTCTCACCCGAAGGAGCATCGATGCCTGACGACAGCAAGTGTCCGTTTCACCACACCGCCGCCAGCGGTGCGGTCAGGACCAACCGCGATTGGTGGCCGAACCAGTTGAACCTCGCGATCCTGCGCCAGAACTCGGAGAAATCCGACCCGATGGGCAAGGATTTCGACTACGCAAAAGAGTTCAACAGCCTGGATCTGACGGCGGTCAAGAAGGACCTGCGCGCGCTGATGACCGACTCGCAGGACTGGTGGCCGGCCGACTACGGCCACTACGGCCCGCTGTTCATCCGCATGGCCTGGCACGCGGCCGGCACCTACCGCATCGGCGACGGCCGCGGTGGCGCCGGCGCCGGCCAGCAGCGCTTCGCGCCGACCAACAGTTGGCCCGACAACGTGAACCTCGACAAGGCGCGCCGGCTGCTGTGGCCGATCAAGAAGAAGTACGGCCGCAAGCTATCGTGGGGCGATCTGCTGATCCTGGCCGGCAACGTCGCGCTCGAGTCGATGGGCTTCAAGACCTTCGGCTTCGCCGGCGGGCGCGCCGACGTGTGGGAGCCCGACGAATCGGTGTACTGGGGCTCGGAGGGCAAGTGGCTCGACGACAAGCGTCACGGCACCGAGGCCGAGCGCTTCGAGAACCCGCTCGCCGCCGTGCAGATGGGCCTCATCTACGTCAACCCGGAAGGGCCGGGCGGCAAACCCGATCCGCTGGCATCCGCGAAGATGGTGCGCGAGACGTTCCGCCGCATGGCGATGAACGACTACGAGACCGTGGCGCTGACCTGCGGCGGCCATACGTTCGGCAAGGCGCACGGCGCCGGCCCGGCGACGCACGTCGGACCCGAGCCCGAAGCGGCGCCGCTCGAGCAGATGGGGCTGGGCTGGATCAGTACCTACAAGTCCGGCAAGGGCGGCGACCAGATCGGCAGCGGCCTGGAGGGCTCGTGGACGCCGACGCCGACCCGGTGGGACATGAGCTACTTCGAGATGCTGTTCGGCAACGAGTGGGAGCTGACCAAGAGCCCGGCCGGTGCCTGGCAGTGGACGCCCAAGCAGCACACCGACGCCAACATGGCGCCGGCCGCGCACGATCCCTCGCAGAAGGTGCCGATCATCATGACCGACGCCGACATGGCGATGCGCATGGATCCGGTCTACGAGAAGATCGCGCGCCACTTCTGGAAGAACCCGCAGGAGTTCGCCGACGCCTTCGCGCGCGCCTGGTTCAAGCTGACGCATCGCGACATGGGTCCGCGCACCCGCTACCTTGGGCCGGAAGTGCCGAAAGAAGAGCTGATCTGGCAAGACCCGATTCCGGCAGTCAATCACCCGCTGATCGATGACAAGGACATCGCGGCGCTGAAAGCCAAGGTGCTCGCTTCCGGCCTGACCGTGCCGCAGCTCGTCTACACCGCGTGGTCTTCGGCATCGACGTTCCGCGGCTCGGACAAGCGCGGCGGCGCCAACGGCGCGCGCATCCGCCTCGCACCGCAGAAGGATTGGGAGGTGAACCAGCCGCAGCAGTTGTCCAGGGTGCTGGCGGCGCTGGAGAAGATCCAGCGCGAGTTCAACGCGCAGGCCGGCGGCGGCAAAAAAGTATCGCTGGCGGACCTGATCGTGCTGGCGGGCTGCGCGGCGGTCGAGAAGGCGGCCAAGGACGCCGGTGTGGCGGTCACGGTGCCGTTCGCGCCGGGCCGTACGGATGCGCGCCAGGATCAGACCGACGTCGAGTCCTTCGCGGTGCTGGAGCCCCTGGCCGACGGGTTCCGCAATTACGTGCGGTCCAACCTGGGCGTGCGCCCCGAAGAGCTGCTGGTGGACAAGGCGCAACTGTTGACGCTGACGCCGCCGGAGATGACGGTGCTGGTCGGCGGCATGCGGGCGCTGAACGCCAACTACGGGCGAGCGGCGCACGGGGTGTTCACGCAGCGGCCCGGCGTGCTGACCAACGACTTCTTCGTCAACCTGTGCGACATGGGTACGCAGTGGGCGCCGATCGCCGGCAAGGATGGCCTGTACGAAGGACGCGACCGCAAGACCGGCCAGGTCAAGTGGACCGCGACGCGGGTCGACCTGGTGTTCGGCTCCAACTCCGAGCTGCGCGCGCTGGCCGAGGTCTACGCCTGCGACGACGCGAAGGAGAAGTTCGTGCGCGATTTCGTCGCCGCCTGGAACAAGGTGATGAACCTGGATCGCTTCGATCTGCTCGCGAAGTAACTGCCCCTCTGCGAGGTTCGATCGCCCAAGGCCGGCCACTGAGCCGGCCTTTCTGCTTTCTGTCCTGCCACGGTCGGCGATCGAGCCGGACGTAGCTGGAGCGGCCGGGCTGCTAGCGAACATGCTCGAATCCGATCCGCACGTGTCGCGCGTGCGACTCGAACCCGGCATGGGGACGGTGGGCAATAACCGGCTGCACGACGGTGCTGCGTTCACGGATTCGGCCACGCACCGCTGGCTCGTGCCGAACGTGCATTTGCGAGGCCGTCACGGGCGCAGATACGCGTAGCCCTCGCGTTGCTGCAGCCGCGTGATCTCCGCCACCCCCGACGGCACGAATGTCGCCTCAGGGATGAATTGCTCCTTCTTCAGCTTGCGGTTGCGCAGCGTAATTTCGCAGATGTCGAACCGCACGCCTTGGGCCTTCAATTGCTCGACCGCGATGTTGTACGGGTTGCCATTGCGGTCCTTGGCGTCGGTCATCAGGAAGTCGACGCCGCGCGCGTGCGTCACGACCACGATCTTCGCCTGCGGGTTGACTTCCAGGTGGTTGCCGATGTTCCGCAACGCGTTGGCGGCCTGGGTCTCGGTGTCGTTGACGTGGTAGACGACCTTGTCCTCGCCGATCGGGCTCTTGACATCCCGCGGCGCCGCCGCGCAGCCTAGCAACGACAACGAGGCGACGATCGCCAGCCATGACTTGCTCATCCGCTCCTCCGGTTCTCTCGCACGGGACATCCGTGCGCCGTGCACTACCGCAGCCGGCGCCGGTTTATTCCCGCGCCGGGAATGAATCCGGCCCCTTTGCGATCGAGCGCAGCGGCGTGCGCCATGGCTGAGGGCGGCGACTGCGGGCGGTTCGAGCGGCTGCTGCTGCCGCACCTGGACGCCGCCTACGGCCTGGCGCGCTGGCTGCTGCGCGACGACACGCTGGCCGAAGACGCGGTGCAGGAGGCGTATCTGCGGGCGTTCCGCTTCTTCGGCTCACTGAAAGGCGACAACGCAAGACCATGGCTGCTGAAGATCGTGCGCCACGCGTGTTATGAGCTGCTGGCGCGCGAGCGCCTGGCCGCCGGGCGCGAGCACTCCGAGGAGTCGGATCATGGCAGCGCGCTGGCGCCCGGCGCGGCGCTGGTGCTGCCGCTGAACCCGGAGTCCGCCGCGCTGGCCGACGCGGACCGCGCGCTGGTGCGAGACTGCCTGGGCACGCTGCCGGCCGTCTTTCGGGAGGCACTCGTGCTCAGGGAACTGCAAGGATGTTCATACAAGGAAATCGCCTCCATCCTCGGCGCCCCGATCGGCACCGTGATGTCGCGCCTGTCGCGGGCGCGCCGGCTGCTGCATTGGGCCATCGCCGAGCGTCTGCGGCGTGACGGGACAGGAACGTGAACTGCACGGAAGTCGCGCGTCTGCTGGACGCGTACGCGGACGAGGAAATCGACCCGCATAGCGCACACGCAGTCGAAGCGCATCTTCCCGGCTGCGCTCGCTGCCGCGCCGCCTTGCAGAGCGTGCAGGCCTTGCGCGCCGCCCTGCTGCGCGCCGCTGCCGGCGACGCCGCGCCGGTCGCGCTGCGCGAGCGCATTCAGCGGTGCATGTCCGTTGCGCCAATTCAAGGGCGTACGGCCGACCGCCGCGGCTGGCTGCTCGCCGCGCCGGGCGCGGCGGCGCTCGCGCTGGCCGGTTACCTGGCGCTCGCACGCCCTTGGCTGACCGCGCCGTCGCAACAGGCGCCGGGCGAGCAACGCGTCGTCTACCACATCGCCGGCGGCAACGTCACCGCGACGTTGCGCACGCTGAAGAACCATCTGGACGCCACGCCGAGCTTGAAGGTGGTGGTCGTCGCCCACAACGATGGCATCGATTTCCTGCTCGCCGGCGCGCGCGACGAAACTGGCGCCGAGTACGCGACGCCGGTGCGCGAATTGCGCCGGCGCGGTGTCGAGTTCCGTGTGTGCGGCAACACGTTGACGCGCCGGAACATCGACGCCCGCGCGGTGATCGCGGACGCCGTGCTCGTGCCTTCGGGCATCGCCGAGATCGGCCGCCTGCAGTCGCAGGAGGGCTACACGTATCTGCGGCTGTGAGGGTCAGGCGAACCCGACGACCCGGTGCGGCACATAGGGTGCCTCCAGCGCCGTCAGTTCCTCCTTCGTCAACGCCAGCGACAGCGCCGCGATCGCGTCGTCTAAGTGTTCGAGCTTCGACGCCCCGACGATCGGGGCCGTCACGCCCGCCTGTTGCGCCACCCAGGCGAGCGCGACCTGGGCGCGCGGCACGCCGCGCACCTCGGCCACGCGCGCCACGGCCGCCGCGACCGCGCGGTCGGCCTCGGCCGCTGCATCGAACAGCTTCTTGCCTACCTCATCGGTCGCCATGCGTTGCGTGCTTTCGCCCCACGGCCGCGCCAGCCGCCCGCGCGCCAGCGGACTCCACGGGATCACGCCCAGACCTTCGGCGCGCGCGAGCGGCAGCATCTCGCGCTCCTCCTCGCGGTACAGCAGGTTCAGTTCCGGCTGAATCGAGACGAAGCGCGTCCAACCGCGCAAGTCTGCCGTGTAAAGCGCCTTCGCCAGTTGCCACGCGAACATCGACGACGCGCCTAGATAGCGCGCTTTGCCGGCTTTGACCACGTCGTGCAACGCCTCCAGCGTCTCCTCGATCGGCGTCGCGTAGTCCCAGCGGTGAATCTGGTACAGGTCGACGTAGTCCATACCCAGGCGCTGCAGGCTCGCATCGATCGCTGCGAAGATCGCCTTGCGCGACAGGCCGCCGACATTGGGCGCTTGGCGCAGAGGGAAGAACACCTTGGTGGCGACCACGATCTCGTCGCGCCGCGCGAAGTCGCGCAACGCGCGCCCGACGATTTCCTCCGACGTGCCGTCCGAATAGCTGTTGGACGTGTCGAAGAAGTTGATGCCGAGTTCGATCGCGCGCCGGATGATCGGACGGCTGTCGGCCTCCGGCAGCGTCCACGGGTGCGCGCCGCGCTCCGGAACGCCGAAAGTCATGCACCCCAGGCACAGCCGGGAGACCTTCAGGCCGCTGCGGCCGAGATTTACGTAGTCCACCTCCCCCTCCCCTCAGCGCCAAGCGAATGTCGCGCGACTTTACAACTGGACGCGTGCAGCTTCGGCGAGGCCGAGTTAACGCGTTGAATTTGCAGGCTGGGCCTTGTTCGGCGTGGTCCTTGCTTTCTCATTTGATCTAGATCAAATGGGAAGATTTTCCGGTTCTTCCGAGTAGCACGCTTGGCAGCGGCGCGAGCTGTCGAATCGGCCGGTGTCCGAGCCGAAGGCGGGACGTCGGCGCGGCGGAGCGGCCGAGAAGGATGGAGGAGTTGCACATGAAGAAGCGCTATTTGGCGACCGTGGCGCTGTTCACTGTCGCCAGCGGTGCGGCCGTTGCGGCGAGCATCAGCAACCTGAGCGGGCAATCCTGCGGGAGCTTCACCGGCAGTTGGCACTTCGTCAACAACCAAACGGGCGGGGCGCCGGCGGGGCAACTGACAGCGACTTGGTCATCCGGGGACATGTGTGTCGTCGGCCCGTCCGCTGTCAACACCAAGACCCAGCACTTCAACTGCACGGCATCGGGCACGCTCTTGAGCGCGTCCACGAATCTCCCGGGCAAGTTGGTGCTGTCGGACTTCACCTGTCAGGAAATCAAGGAGCCGCCTCCGCCGCCTCCGTGCGATCCGAAGACGGACCCGAACTGCAAGTAGATCGAGGGCCCACGCAAGGGCACCTTGCGAGAGGGGCCGGCCGGGCCCCTCTCGCATTTCGCACGCCCGGTGCGGCCTCAAGCACCGATGAATAGGGAGTTCAGGGTGATGAGCACGATCCGTGCACGCGTTCGCAAAGTCGCATTAAGCGCCGCGATGAGCGGCGCCGCCTTGTTCGCCGGTGGCGCGGCAGCTCAGTCGGTCATCGCGCTGACCCCGAACCTCAAGCCGCTGCCTGCCTCCAACTTCTCGCTCGTCTCGAACGTCAACGGCGGCTACACGCTGCGCTTCAGCACGACCAGTTGGAACAGCGGCGGCGGGCCGCTGCAACTCGAAGCCGGTCCGGTCGACACGGGTTCTGGCAAGCAGCAGGTCTATCAGCGCATCTTCAACAGCGACGGCAGCTCGGCGCTTTTCTTTGCCGGTTGGTTCCAGTGGCATCCGACCCACAACCATTTTCACTTCGACGATTACGCGCTGTACACGTTGCAGCCGGTCAACGCGCCGGGCGGGTCGCAGCGGACCGGCAGCAAGACGACGTTTTGCGTGATGGACACGACCAAGATCGACACTTCGCTGCCAGGTGCGCCAGCCCAGGCCGTCTACGCCACGTGCGGCGTGCAGTTGCAAGGCATGTCGGTCGGTTGGGGCGATACGTACGGAGCGCACCTGTCCGGTCAGGAGATCGACTTCACCGACAACCCGGACGGCATCTACCAGCTCAAGATCACCGTCGATCCGAACAGGAACCTCGTCGAAAGCAACAAGAACGACAACGAGTCGTGTGCGCTCGTCAGCATCAGGAAGCCGAACACGGTCAGCGTGCTCGATGCCAGCGGCAGTTGCTCGACGGTGACCTCGATCACGCCCAACTCGGCGAAGATGGGCACGACGGTACAAGTGACGATCACCGGCTACAGTTTTGCGCCTGGGACCACGGTCACGTTCGAGGGCGGCAACGGCCCGCGCCCGGTCGCCAGCAACGTGGTTCTCGCCAGCGACACCGACGGGCTGGACACGATCACCGCAACGGTCACCGTGCCGCCGAAGAAGCAGCTCGGCAAGAATCCGGTCTGGGACGTGCGCGTCG
>DATLZG010000588.1:0-4153 GCA_035574095.1 Burkholderiaceae bacterium
TGTGCTCGGCACCTACCGCCATATCACGGCGCCGGAGTGCCGCCAGTTCCTGCTGCGGCAGGCGTTCGAAGAGGCGATCCACACACACGCCTACCAGTACATCGTCGAGTCTCTCGGGCTGGACGAAGGAGAGATCTTCAACGCCTACCACGAGATCGCCTCGATCCGGGCCAAGGACGAGTTCCTGATTCCGTTCATCGACACCCTGACCGACCCGGACTATCGCACCGGAACGCCGGAGGCGGACCGCCAGCTGCTGAAGTCGCTGATCGTGTTCGCGTGCCTGATGGAAGGGCTGTTCTTTTACGTCGGCTTCGTCCAGATCCTGGCGCTCGGCCGGCAGAACAAGATGACCGGGGCGGCCGAGCAGTACCAGTACATCCTGCGCGACGAGTCGATGCACTGCAACTTCGGCATCGACCTGATCAACCAGATCAAGCTCGAGAACCCGCACCTGTGGACGGCCGAGTTCCGCGATGAGATCCGTGCCCTTTTCAAGCGGGCCGTCGATCTCGAGTACGCGTACGCCGAGGACACGATGCCGCGCGGCGTGCTGGGATTGAACGCGCCGATGTTCAAGGCCTACCTGCGCTTCATCGCCAACCGGCGCGCGCAGCAGATCGGCATCGAGCCGCTGTTCGCCGCCGAGGAGAACCCGTTCCCCTGGATGAGCGAGATGATCGACCTAAAAAAGGAGCGCAACTTCTTCGAGACGCGCGTCATCGAGTACCAATCGGGCGGCGCGTTGAACTGGGAGTGACGCGCCAGCGACGCACGCACGTCGATGGCGACGATCGGCAGTGAGAAGAATCGAACATCGAGCGATGAAGCGCACAGAAAAATCTTGCGATCCATCTCGATTGAGAGTAAAAAGCAAACTCAAGTTTGGTTGCTCGATACGTCGGTCTAACAAGCGACGTTCGATCACTGAATTGAACCCACACAGTCATACGCTACGGTCAATCGTCAGCAAGAAGGGACGACAGGCAAACGAGACGATCCGGTCTTGCGGTGTCGTTCCCTCTCTGAAAAGCGCTTCGCCCTCCTCCTCGATTTCTTGCAGAAACGCCGGCTCGCTGCCGGCGTTTCTGTTCGGCGCGCCGGCTTCTCTGCGCGGCGTGCCGCGTCCAGGATTCATCAGCGTCAGCGGTTATCGCCCTGACCGTTCCGCGCTCTTCTCGGATATGCGCCTCTCAAAACGCATTTCTGGGGTTGCCGCGGCGACAGAGCCCCTGCATGCGCCGATGAATAGCCCGAAAGCGGGCGGCTGCGCCGCCCCTGGCGGGTTCCTTTCCAACCTTGTTCATTAACGCATCGAAGGAGTCTCTTATGGCTACGAAGAAAGCGGCGAAGAAAGCGGCGAAGAAACCGGCCAAGAAGGCCGCGAAGAAGGCCGCGAAAAAGGCGTCTAAGAAGAAAGCAGCGAAAAAGACCGCGAAGAAAGCTGCGAAGAAAAAAGTCGCAAAAAAAAAAGTAGCTAAGAAAGCTGCGAAAAAGCCGGCTGCGAAGAAGGCGAAGAAGCCGGCCGCAAGTAAAGCTGCTCCGCCCAAGGCCGAGGCGAAGCCCGCTGCAGCCGCTGCTCCGGCACCGGCTCCGGCGGCACCCTCGACGGCGGCCGCACCGGGCGCGAAAACCGCGCTCAATCCGGCAGCCGCTTGGCCTTTCCCGACCGGCAGCCGCCCGTAATCCGCAACACGGATTGCAGGCGATACGAAGCGCCGCGCAAGCGGCGCTTTTTTTCTTGGCGACCAAGGTCGCCACTAGAATGCCCGCCTTATCTCAGCTACCAGCCGCGCCACGCCGAATGCTCCTGGTCGAAATCGCCCGCCTGTTGCTTGAAACGGCCGGCGCGCTCTTCGGAGTGGCGCTGTTGCTGCGCGCATATATGAACTGGGCCGGCATGCCGAGCCGCAATCCGCTCGCACAGTTCGCGATCGCACTGACCGATTGGCTGGTGCGCCCGTTGCGCCGGGTGCTGCCGGCCGCCGGACGCTGGGACACGGCATCGCTCGCTGCCGCCTATTTGGTGGCGGTACTGCTGATTGCGCTCACCTTCTTGCTGATTGGCGCCGGGCCGGGCAGCTGGCCGCTACCGGGGCTCCTGTTCGCGGCGCTGGTGCAGGTGCTGCGCTGGGCGCTGTACATGGTGTTCTTCCTGACCCTGATGCACGTCGTGCTGAGCTGGGTCAATCCATACGCTCCGGTGGCGCCGGCCGTGGCGATGCTGGTGCGGCCGTTTCTGGCGCCGTTTCAACGCATCGTGCCGACGATGGGCGGGATCGATCTGTCGCCGCTGCTGCTGATCGTCCTCGTCAACGTCCTGCTGCTGATCCTCAGCCGCTTTTAGGCCGGGCGGCTGTGGGCAACGCGGCCCGCCTGGCCGCGCTCGTGTTGCCGATGATCGAAAGCCGTCGACGCCCGGGAGGCTGTGAGCCGTGGCCGGGGCTTACGCGCTCGCGAATGCGGCGCGAAAGCGCGCTATTCCGGGCCCGCGCGGGCCGCTACCACGGCAGGTAGCCGAACGCCTCCCGGAAGCGATCGGCGATCGTCGTGCGATCGGCCGTGTGGTTCTGCGCGCCGGCGTGCTCGATCTTCAGCGCTCCGAGCACGGCGGCCAGGCGTCCGGTCGTCTCCCAGTCCAAGCCGGCTTCGATCCCGAACAGCAAGCCCGCCCGATAGGCATCGCCGCAGCCGGTCGGATCGACGACGCGCCGCGCCGGCGCGATCGGCACCTCGATCTTTTCGCCGCCGACGTAGATCTCCGATCCCTCGGCGCCGCGCGTGACAACGAGCGCTTTGAGCTTGCGCGCCAACTCGGGTAGCGGGCGTCCGGTGCGCTGCTCCAGCAATTTGCCCTCGTAGTCGTTGACGGCGACGTAGTGTGCGCGGGCGATGAACCACAACAGCTCGTCACCATCGAACATCGGCAGTCCCTGGCCGGGGTCGAACACGAACGGGATGCCGTGGTCGGCGAACTGCTGCGCGTGCTGCAACATGCCGTCGCGGCCGTCCGGGGCGATGATTCCAAGCTCGATGCCGGCGTCGGCGGGCACGACGTTCAGATGCGAGTGCGTCATCGCGCCGGGATGAAAAGCGGTGATCTGATTGTCGTCCAGATCGGTCGTGATGAACGCCTGTGCCGTGTAGTGCCCCGGCACCTGCCGTACGAAACGGCGATCGATGCCGAGCGCGTCGAGCCGGTCGAGGTAGGGTTGCGCGTCGTCGCCGACGGTTGCCATCGGCAGTCCGGAGGCGCCGAGCAGCCGCATGTTGTAGGCGATATTGCCGGCGCAGCCGCCGAACTCGCGCCGCAACTCGGGCACCAGAAAGGCGACGTTCAGCAGGTGCACCTGATCGGGCAGGATGTGGTCGCGGAAGCGACCGTTGAACAGCATGATCGAGTCGTAGGCGATCGAACCGCAGATCAGAGTCGACACTCGAAAGCTCCGGACGGTCAACGGCGCCGCAGCCGTGCCTCTATAAATAGAAGGGATAAACGATGAAGCCGGCGGCGGCTATGCCGCGCGCTTCGAACGCAACACGGATCGTGTAGTCGCTGCCGGCGGCGAGCCCGTCGTCGATGCGGGTGCTGGGCTCGCCGGCCGACGTCAGGTAGTCCACTGGAGCGAACACCTTGCGCGCCAGCGTGCGGTTGGTCGTGTCGGTCAGCGTGACCTCGATCGCCGGCAACGCGACCTTGAAACTGGCGCGGTTGCGGATCGTCGCCGTCAACTCGAGCACGTCGGTGCCGGGGATCGCCTGCAACTCGCTGCCGACGACCGCGAGCAGTTCGGCGCGGGTCGGCCAGCCGACTTGGCAGCCGAACAGCGCGCACAGTTGAACCAGCGCCGGGCGCCACTGCGGCCAGCGCGTCATCAGCTCGGTGCGGAAAACGACCGCCAGTTGCGCCAGCAGAGCCAACGCCAGCAGTGCCGAGCCGCCGCCATAGACGATCGAGAAGCCGCGTCGCTCTGGCGTCGCGGGGCGCAGAAACGCCGGCTCGAGCGGCGTCTCCGCGTCCGCCTCGGCTGCGGGCGGCGGCGCTTCCGGTACAGCCGCTTCGCGCCGGCGCCGCGCCGGACGGTCCTGCGCGGCGGCGTCGCGCGGTTCCTCCTTCACCGCGGGCGGCGCCTCCTTCGCCGGCTCCGCCCGC
>DATLZG010000589.1:0-2867 GCA_035574095.1 Burkholderiaceae bacterium
GAGCAGCGCTTCGAGCTTCGCCGCCTGCGCGCGGGTGGCCGGCAGACTGCGTTCGAGCCGCGCGATGCCGGTCGCGGCGGGCTCGATCAGCAGCAGATACACGATCGCCGCGAGCACGACCGCCGCGCCGGCGAGCAGCGCCGCCTTCTCGCGCGGTGCGCGTTCACCCCAGAACTGTGCGAGCGCGTCCATCCGGTCAGCCTCCGCTCGGCGTCACGCGCGCCGAGCCGTCGCCCTCGAAGCGCAGGTTCAAGCCTTGCTGGATCGCCTGCGCCCGCAACGCGTTCTGCAGCCCGGGGTTGTCGGCGGTGCCGGGCTTGAACTTGATCTTCAGCGCGCCGTCGCGGTATTCGAGGCCGGCCACGGCTCCGAGCGGCGCGCTTGACAGCAACTGCGCGACCTGTGCGTTCAGCACCGAAAAATCATCGGCCGAAGAGATGCCGGCGCGCGCCCGCAGCGCAGCCAGTTGCCGCTGCGTCTGCAGCACCGGGTCGACGACCGCGGTCGCCTCGGGAAAGGCGCTGCGAAACGCCGTTTCCATCTGCGCGCGCAGGCCGCGCGTTTCGTTGTCGAGCTTGAAGTAATAGGCGTTCATGCCGATCAGAAACGTGGCCGCGGCCGCCGCTGCCCACGCCAGCGGCGCCTTCATGCGCGCGACCGACAGTTTCGGCAGCCCGCCGAACGACAGGCCGCCCAGCAGACCGCCCTGCGCGAAAGCGCCCTGCAGCAGGTTGACCGCGGTGTCGATCGCGCCGGGCTCGACGTCGCGCTGCGCCAGTTCCACTTGCGCGCCGAGTTCGCCGGCGCATGCCACCAGCTTGTTCGCATCGCGACCGAACGCCCAGATCCGCTTCACGCCAAGCTGTCGTATCGCGAGAGCGAGCGGCGGTGGCGCACTGGTGCCGTCGAAGTCGAACGAAAAACCCTCGTGGCGGGCGCTGCGCGCGATGCCGCGACCGCGGTCGATGCGCACCGACAGAACGCCGGCCGCAGGCGCCGGCACCGTATAGATCTCGCTGTAGGCGGCGCGCGGCCGCAGCCCGCACTCGCCGCACACGTCGAGCGCGCGCGTCAGCAGGCCGCGGTCGATGACCGCCACCGCGAGCTTGGGCTGCGCCGCCATCGTCGTGGCGCCGCTGGCGCGCGCCGGCGGCTCGTACGCGTAGTGCAGGTCGGACGATTCGGACAGCAACCGGTCTTCCAGCAGATTCGGCAACGCCTGGCGCAGCTTGGCATCCGAAAGCTTCGGCGCATCGATGGCGGTGACGAACACGTCGGCGCTGTCGAACACGAGATCCACGGCGGCCGCTTTCGGCAGCAGCGCGAACGGCGTCTCCCCCGCCTGCGACTGCGCGCCGAGCGCGACGTAGCCGACGATCGTCGAAGAGGCCAGCTTGCCGCTCGGCAGCAGCCGATGCGGCGGGACGAACACCAGCAGTCGGTTGAAGGTGCGTTCTTTCATAGCTCCCGTTGCCACAGCACGGCGATCGGTTGCGAGGTTTGCGGCGGGCCGCGCTTGACCAGAGCTTCCAGCCGCGTGTGCGCGCGGTCAAGTTTGACCTGTCCGCGCACGAAGAAGTAGCGCGAGGTCGTACCGATGTCCTGCGGCGTGATGTTGTTGGCCAACGTGCCGCGGCCGAAGCGTGCCAGGCGGTTGCTCAAATCGCCGAAGTCGCGAAAGTAGCCGACCCGCTCGCGGTCGGCGACCAGCGCGCGCGCATCGGCCAGTTCCATGTCCGGGATGCGCGCGGCGATCGTCTCCGCGGCGGCGGTGTTGACGTTCACCGGCGTGCGCTCGTCGAGGATCACGACGTACGGCGCCAGCTTGGCGGCGGCCTCGGCGTCGATGCCCTCGACGCCGGCCAGATCCTGCGGCAACACCAGCGCGATCGGCGGCGCCTTGGGGTCGGTGGCGCGCGGCGGCTCGCGCGTATCGCCTGCGGCCGGCGGCGCCAGCGCGTGCTGCATGCGCAGCGCGATCAGATCGGCGCTCTGCTCGGGCACGCGCAACAGCGTCGCCAGCCGGCGCAGCGATTTCAGCTCGCGCTCGACGATCTGTCCGTCGGTGCCGATCAGGTTGCGCAGATTCAGCCGCGACTGCGCATCTTCGATGCCGCCGGCGATCGACGCCTGCGACGCCAGCGCCGACGTTTCGCCCAGCTGATCGAGCCGCGTCTCCGCCAGCGGCTGTGCCCACGGTTCGGTCAGCGCGTCGAAGTTGGAGCGCGCCGCGTCCTCGCGCAGGATCGCACGCGCCCAGTCCAGCGCGCCGCGCAACAGCAGCCGGCTCTGCGAGACGAGCTGCTGGTTCTCGATCGTCCGCAACAGCACGAACTGGGTCCAGAAGAGCCCGGTGATGATCAGCGTTGCCAGCATCGCGACGAACAGCGCCATCAGTACCGCGGCGCCGCGCTGTCCCACTGCGCGCTTCATATCCTTCAGCCCACCAGCAGCACGCGTCGAAACAGCTTGCCGTCGGTACGCTCGACCGACACTTCGATCCCCGGCGGCACCGTTGACGGCGTGCCTCCCGGAGCGGCGGGCGGTGGTCCTGCGTTGGGGTCGAGCGGGTCGTACCAACCCCGACCGTCGCGCCACAAGCGCACGCGCATCGACTTCACGCCGTCGAGCAGGCGCACATGAGTCAACTGCTCGGCCGCCAGCGCGCCGCGGCCGCGCAACGGCACGCTGGCGCTGCGCACCAGCACGCCGCCGTCGACACGGTAACCGACGATCTGGATCGCGGTGGCGCCGTCCAGCGATTCGGGTGCGGTGCGCGTGATCGACAGCGCCGGCGCGCCGCCGACCGCGGTGACGACGATCGACGGGCCGTCGGCGGCGAACAGCTGCGGGTTGATGGTGCGCGC
>DATLZG010000590.1:0-2470 GCA_035574095.1 Burkholderiaceae bacterium
CCGGCAGCTCCGGCGCGACGACGAGGACCGGTTTGCCCAGCCGATCGGGCAGTTCGACCCGCTTGGCATCGGGATAGCGCAAGGTGGACGCCGGCGGGCGCCGTTCGTCGGCCAGCGCGTGCATCGCCGCGCCGCACAGCAGCGCCAAGGCTGCCCGTTGCCACCTCGTCATAGGGTCCCCGCGTATTCGATGATCAGCGGCGCGTGATCGGAGAAGCGCTTGCCTGTGTAGATCTCGGCGCGTTTCGCCTTGGCCGCGACGCCCGGCGTGGCGATCTGGTAGTCGATGCGCCAGCCGACGTTTTTAGCGTACGCCTGCCCGCGGTTGCTCCACCAGGTGTACTGCTCGGGGCGCGGGTCGAGGCGACGGAACACGTCCACGTAGCCGAGTTCGTCGAACACGCGCGTCAGCCACGCGCGTTCTTCCGGCAGGAAGCCGGAGTTCTTCTGGTTCGAGCGCCAGTTTTTCAGGTCGATTTCCTTGTGCGCGATGTTGACGTCGCCGCAGACGATGACCTCGCGGCCGCTCGCGCGCAGCTTCGCCAGGTGCGGATAAAACGCGTCCAGGAAACGGTACTTCGACGCCTGCCGCTCGGGCCCGGCCGAACCCGAGGGAAAATACACCGAGATCACGGTGACGCGCGGGAACTCGGCCTCGATGTAGCGCCCCTCGTCGTCGAACTCGGCCACCCCGAAACCGAACTGCAGGCGGCGCGGCTCCTTCTTCGCATACAGCGCGGTGCCCGCGTAGCCCTTCTTCTTCGCGCAGTAGAAATAGCTCTTCAGGCTGTCGTGGTAGCGGTACTTCTCGGGGATGTCCTCCTCGTTCGCCTTGACTTCCTGCAAGCAGAGCACGTCGGGCTCGGCGCGGCGGACCCAGTTGAACAGGCCCTTGGTGGCGGCCGATCGAATACCGTTGACGTTCAGCGTGATAATGCGAAACAAGACCGACCCGCAGCCTAGTCCATGGATCGATTACGCCGGCAATTCATCGAGTTCGCTTTGCAAACCGGTGTGCTGAAGTTCGGCGAGTTCGTCACCAAGGCGGGGCGACGCTCGCCGTACTTCTTCAATGCCGGGCTGTTCAATCGCGGCGCCACGCTTGGCCGTTTGGCGCGATTCTATGGGCAAACCCTGCTCGCGGCGGCACGCGCCGGCCGCGTCGAGTTCGACATGCTGTTCGGGCCGGCTTACAAAGGCATTACGCTCGCCGCGGCCACGGCCATCGCGTTGGCAGACCTCGGGCGCGACGTGCCGTTCGCGTACAACCGCAAAGAGGCCAAGGACCACGGCGAAGGCGGCGTGCTCGTCGGCGCGCCGCTCGCCGGCCGCGTTGTGATCGTCGATGACGTGATCTCGGCGGGAACCTCGGTGGGCGAATCGGTACAACTGATCCGGCAGGCCGGCGCCACGCCGGCCGCGGTGCTGATCGCGCTCGATCGGCGCGAGCGCGCCGGCCCGGATCACGCGCTGAGCGAATTTTCGGCTGCGCAGGAAGTCGCGCGCCGCTACGGTATGCCGGTGCTCGCGATCGCCGACCTCGACGACCTGATGGCCTTCCTCGAATCCGATTCGCCGCTGGCGGCGCCGCTGCGTCCGCATCGGGAGGCGATGCTCGCTTATCGGGCCCGTTATGGAGCTTGACGCCAAACACCTTGCCCGCGCCGCCGCGCTTGCGCTTGCCTGCGGCGCGGCTCAGGCGCAACTGTACGTCTGCACCACCGCCAGCGGACGCACGATCACCGCCGATCGCCCGCCGCCGGAGTGTGCCGACCGGCCGATCCGAGAGTTGCGCTCCGACGGCTCGGTGCGGCGCGTGATCGAGCCGCCGCTCACTGCCGAGCAGCGTGCCGCCCGTGAGGCCGAACGCAAGCGCCAGATCGAAGAAGCGGAGCGCCAGCGCGAACAGATGCGGCGCGACCTGTCGCTGCTCGAGACCTATGCCAACGAGGCCGAGATCGAGGCCAGCCGCAACCGGGCGCTGGCCGACCGGCAGGTGCTGATCGAGCGCGCGATCAAGCGCATGGAAGAGATCAAACGCGAGCGCAAGAAGTTGGACGACGAGACGGAGTTTTATGTCAAGCGCGAACTGCCGGAGAAGCTGAAGCGCGCGCTGGCTGCCAACAACGACATGCTGCGGGCGCAGGAAAAGATCATCGCCGACGCCAAGGCCGACATGGCGCGCGTCAACGAGCGCTACGACGCCGAAGTGAAGCGCTTCCGCGAACTGGTGAAGGCCGGCGCCACGCCGGCCACTCGCACCAACAACATCAAGTGAGCGCGACGCGCGCGGCTCAGCCGGCCAGCTTGCGCCGCAGGATCTCGTTGACTTGCTGCGGATTGGCCTTGCCGCGCGAGGCTTTCATCGCCTGCCCGACCAGGGCCTGAAACGCCTTTTCCTTGCCGGCGCGAAACTCCTGCACCGACTTCGGGTTGGCGGCCAGCACGTCGTCGATCAGCTTTTCGATCG
>DATLZG010000591.1:0-19126 GCA_035574095.1 Burkholderiaceae bacterium
GGCCGGCGTGTTCGTCACCGCGTTCTACTCGTTCCGCATGTTCTTCCTCGTCTTCCACGGCCGCGAGCGCTTCGCCAACCACGGTCACGGCCACGACGAGGACGGGGATCACGAGGCGGGCCATGCCGCGGGCAGCGAGCCGGACCCGCACGCCGGCGAGGCGCACGGGCCGCCGCGCGAATCGCCGGCGGTGGTGACGATCCCGCTGATCCTGTTGGCCATTCCTTCGGTCGTGATCGGCTACGTCGCGATCGAGCGCTTCCTGTTCAGCGACTTCCTCGCCAAGGCCATCCATGTCGACGTGCAGGCGCATCCGGCGATGAAGCAGCTCGCCGCCGAGTTCCACGGCGCCGCGGCGATGGCGCTGCACGGCTTCACGACGCTGCCGTTCTTCCTGGCGCTCGCCGGCGTGGCGACGGCCGCCGTCTTCTATCTGTACCGGCCGGAGATTCCGCAGTGGCTGGCGCAACGTCTGGCGCCGCTGTACCGCTTGCTCGACAACAAGTACTACATGGACAAGATCAACGAAATCGTCTTCGCGCTCGGCGCGCGGCGCATCGGCTGGAGACTGTGGCAAGTCGGTGACGTGCGCGCGATCGACGGCGTGGCCGTCAACGGCAGCGCACGCCTGGTCGGCTGGGTTGCCGGCGTGATCCGCTATCTGCAGTCGGGCTACATCTACCACTACGCGTTCGCGATGCTGGTCGGCATCGCGATCGTGCTGTTCTTCTTCCTCACGTGGCCATACGTGTGGCCGACGCTGGGTCGCTAGGGCGGGGGGACAATGCACGGCTTCCCGTGGTTGAGTGTCGCGATCTGGCTGCCGATCTTCGCCGGCACGCTGATCCTCGCGATCGGGCGCGACCGCGCCGCCCCCCTGGTACGCACGTTGGCACTGGCCGCGAGCCTGCTCGGCTTCCTGGTCACGCTGCCGCTTTACTTCGGCTTCGATCCCTCCCAGTCCGGGCTGCAGTTCGTCGAAAAGCTGCCGTGGATCGAACGCCTGAACGCCCACTACCACCTGGGCGTGGACGGCATCTCGGTGTGGTTCGTGCTGCTGACCGCTTTCATGACGGTGCTGGTCGTGATCGCCGGCTGGGAGGTGATCCAGGAGCGGGTCGCCCAGTATCACGCCGCCTTTCTGATTCTGTCCGGCCTGATGATCGGCGTGTTCGCCGCCGCCGACGGCCTGCTGTTTTACGTCTTCTTCGAGGCGACCCTGATCCCGATGTACATCATCATCGGTGTGTGGGGCGGACCGAACCGCGTCTACGCGGCGATCAAGTTCTTCCTGTACACGCTGGCCGGGTCGCTGCTGATGCTGGTCGCTTTCGTGTACCTGTACTACACCGCGGGCGGCAGCTTCGACATCTTCGGCTGGCACCGGCTGCAGTTGCCGGCGTCGGCGCAGACGCTGCTGTTCCTCGCGTTCTTCGCCTCGTTCGCGGTCAAGGTGCCGATGTGGCCGGTGCACACCTGGCTGCCGGACGCGCACGTCGAGGCGCCGACCGGCGGCTCGGTGATCCTCGCTGCGATCCTGCTGAAGCTCGGCGCCTACGGCTTCCTGCGCTTCTCGCTGCCGATCACGCCGGATGCGGCGCGCGAGCTGGACTGGTTCATCATCGGCCTGTCGCTGATCGCGGTCGTGTACATCGGTTTCGTCGCGCTGGTGCAGACCGACATGAAGAAGCTGATCGCGTATTCGTCGATCGCGCACATGGGCTTCGTCACGCTCGGCTTCTTCATCTTCAGCCCGATCGGCGTCGAAGGCGGGATCGTGCAGATGATCTCGCACGGGTTCGTCTCCGGCGCGCTGTTCCTGTGCGTCGGCGTGCTGTACGACCGCCTGCACTCGCGCAACATCGCCGACTACGGCGGCGTGGTCAACACGATGCCGAAGTTCGCTTCGTTCATGATGCTGTTCGCGATGGCCAATTGCGGGCTGCCGGCGACCAGCGGCTTCGTCGGCGAGTTCTTGGTCATCCTCGGCGCGGTCAAATACAACCTGTGGATCGGCGCGCTGGCGGCGACATCGATGATCCTCGGCGCCGCGTATTCGCTGTGGATGTACAAGCGCGTGATCTTCGGCGACATCGCCAACCGCAACGTGGCGGCGCTCGTGGACATCGGTGCGCGCGAGTTCCTGGTGCTCGGACTGTTGGCCGTGGCCGTGTTGTGGATGGGCGTGTATCCGCAGCCGTTCACCGAGCTGATGCACGCGTCCGTAAACGACCTGCTGGCGCACGTGGCGCGCAGCAAGTTGCCGTGAGAACGCGATGGATAGCCTGAATGTTTATGCCGCCGCGCCGGAACTGGCGTTGCTGGTCGCGGCGTGCGTGGTGCTGGTGGCGGACCTGTTTGTCAGCGACGCGCGGCGCAACGTCACTTACGCGCTGACGCTGGGCGCACTGGCGCTGGTCGCCGTGATTTGCGCCTCGTTCCTGACCAGCGACTTGGTCGCGTACGCGTTCGGCAACATGTACGTGACCGATCCGATGGCGAACCTGCTGAAGATGTTCGCCTGCCTGGCGACCGGCCTGATGCTGGTGTACGCGCAGGGGTACGCACGCGATCGCGGCATCTGGAAAGGCGAGCTGTTCTCGCTGTCGCTGTTCGCGCTGCTCGGCATCCTGGTGATGATCTCGGCCAACAACCTGCTGGTGATCTATCTCGGGTTGGAGCTGCAGTCGCTCTCGCTGTATGCGCTGGTGGCGCTGCGGCGCGACGATGCCCGTGCCACCGAGGCGGCGATGAAGTACTTCGTACTGGGCGCGCTGGCGTCCGGCTTCCTGCTGTACGGCATGTCGATGCTGTACGGCGCCGCCGGCACGCTGGACATCAACGCGCTGGCGCGCTACGTCGGCGACGTGCGGCCCGACGGGCGCGTGCCGCTGGTGCTCGGCACCGTGTTCATCGTCGCCGGGCTGGCGTTCAAGCTGGGGGCGGTGCCGTTCCACATGTGGGTGCCCGACGTCTACGAGGGTGCGCCGACGCCGGTGACGGTGCTGATCGGCTCGGCGCCGAAGCTGGCCGCGTTCGCGATCGCCTATCGCATGCTGGTGGAAGGTCTGCTGCCGCTGGCGGTCGATTGGCAGCAGATGCTGGTCGTGCTGGCGGTGGCGTCGCTGGCGATCGGCAATCTGACGGCGATCGCGCAGACCAACATCAAGCGCATGCTCGCCTACTCGACGATCGGGCAGATGGGCTTCATGCTGCTGGCGATGCTGTCCGGCGTAGTCGGCGGCAACGTCGCCAGCACCGCCAATGCCTATTCGGCGGCCATGTTTTATGTCATCACCTACGCGCTGACCACGCTCGGCGCCTTCGGCGTGATCATGCTGCTGGCGCGCCGCGGCTTCGAGGCCGAGCAGATCAGCGATTTCGCCGGGTTGAACAAGCGCAGCCCGTGGTTCGCGTTCGTGATGCTGCTGTTGATGTTCTCGCTCGCCGGCGTGCCGCCGACGGTGGGCTTTTACGCCAAGCTGGTCGTGCTGCAGGCGCTGCTCGGCAACGGGCTGACGACCGGCATGGTCTGGCTGGCGGTGATCGCCGTGTTGTTCTCGCTGATCGGAGCCTTTTATTACATCCGCGTCGTCAAGGCCATGTATTTCGACGAGCCGGCCGATGTCACGCCGATCGTCTCGACGCAGGACATGCGCATCGCGCTGTCCGCCAACGGCCTGTTCGTGCTCGTGCTGGGCGTGATCCCGCAGTATCTGCTGACGCTGTGCGCGAACGCGATGATCAAGGCGCTGGGCGGCTGATCCCGCGCAGCGCGGTCCGATGAGCGCCGACCCGCTGGCCGAAGAAACGCTCGAGTCGCAGCTCGCCTACGACGGCGTCTTTTTGCGCCTGTATCGCGACCGCGTGCGCTGCCCCGACGGCCACGTCGCGGTGCGCGAGTACCTGCGGCACCCGGGCGCGGTAATGATGATCCCGCTGCTCGATGATGGGCAGGTGGTACTCGAGCGTCAGTTCCGTTATCCGCTGCGCCGCGCCTTCATCGAATTCCCAGCCGGAAAGCTGGACCCCGGAGAAGACTTGGTCGTATGCGCGCAGCGCGAACTGCGCGAGGAAACGCAGTTCGAAGCGGCCGAGTGGATTCACCTCGGCGGTTTTCACAACGCCATCGGGTACTGCGACGAAAGGATCGACGTCTTCCTCGCGCGCGGGCTGCGCCGCGTCGCCGGCCGCACCGATGCCGGAGAGGTGATCGAGGTGTTCACCGCACCCTGGCGCGAGCTGTTCGACTGGATCCGTGACGGGCGGGTGACCGACGTCAAGACGATCATTGGCGCGTACTGGCTGCGCGATTACCTCGAGCGGTGAGCGTCGCCGCAGCCAACTCGCCGGCGCGGTGCGCAGGAAGCGCTCAGGGAAGGAACGCTGCCTTCGCTGACCGCGCCGCCGACGCGCGGCTAGTGAACCCGCAGGCGCGGGCGGGCGAAAGCGGCCGGCAGGCGTCGCCCCGCGAAGGAACCTCTGATAAACGTTGCGAGCGGCCCGAGGTTGCGCCGAGCAGCCGCAGGCGTACAGGGGCGTACGTTGAGCACCGCAGGCGCGAGATCGGGACGCGCAGTAGTTTTTCAGAGGTTCCCCAACCAAAGCGCTGAGCAATCTGCTGAGCGCCTTGAGCGAGTTCGGTGGCCCGGCGCCCCTACATGTTCGGATAGTTCGGCCCGCCGCCGCCCTCCGGCGTCACCCAGACGATGTTCTGCGTCGGATCCTTGATGTCGCAGGTCTTGCAGTGCACGCAGTTCTGGAAGTTGATCTGCAACCGGTCCGAGCCGTCCTCGGCCTTGACGAACTCGTACACGGCCGCCGGACAGTAGCGGCTCTCGGGCCCCGCGTACTTGGCGAGGTTGATCGCCACCGGCACCGTCGGATCCTTCAGTCGCAGGTGCGGCGGCTGGTTCTCCTCGTGGTTGGTGTTGGACAGGAACACCGACGACAGGCGGTCGAACGTGATCTTGCCGTCGGGCTTCGGATACTCGATCGGCGTGCATTCGGCCGCGGGCTTCAGCTTCGCGTGGTCCGGCACGGTACGGCGCAGCGTCCACGGCGCGCGCCCGCGCAGCAGCACCTGATCGACGCCGAACATCAGCGTGCCGATGTACAGCCCCTTGTCCATCCACGGTTTGAAATTGCGCGTCAAATACAGCTCCTCCTTCAGCCATGAGGCTTCGAAGGCGGCCGGATAGGCGCTCAACTCGTCGCCGCTGCGATCCGCGGCCAGCGCATCGAAGACCGCCTCGGCGGCGAGCATGCCGGTCTTGATCGCGGCGTGCGATCCCTTGATGCGCGCGGCGTTCAGGAACCCGGCATTGTCGCCGATCAGCGCGCCGCCCGGAAAGACGAGCTTGGGCAGACTCTGCAAGCCGCCGGCCGTGATCGCGCGCGCGCCGTAGGCGACGCGCTTGCCGCCCTCGAGGAAGTGGCGAATCGCGGGATGCGTCTTGTAGCGCTGGAACTCCTCGAACGGCGACAGATACGGATTCGAGTACCCGAGCCCGACGACGAAGCCGATCGCGACCTGGTTGTTCTCGGCGTGATACAGGAACGAGCCGCCGTAGGTTTGCGCGTCCAGCGGCCAGCCGGCGGTGTGCACGACGAGCCCCGGCTGATGCTTGGCCGGATCGATGTCCCATAGCTCCTTGACGCCGATGCCGTAGGTCTGCGGATCGCGTCCGGCGTCGAGCTTGAAGCGCTCGATCAAGCGCTTGCCCAGATGGCCGCGCGCGCCTTCGGCGAACAGCGTGTAGCGTCCGAGCAGCTCCACGCCTGGCTGGAAGTTCTCGGTCGGTCTTCCGTCACGGCCGATACCCAGGTCGCCGGTGACGACGCCGCGCACCGCGCCGCGTTCGTCGTACAGCACGTCGGCGGCGGCGAAACCGGGGAAGATCTCCACGCCGAGCGCCTCGGCCTGCTTGCCCAGCCAGCGCACGACGTTGCCGAGGCTGACCACGTAGTTGCCTTCGTTGCGAAAACAGGCGGGCAGCATCCAGTGCGGCGTCTTCAGCGCGCGCTCGGAAGTCAGAAACAGGAAGCGGTCTTCGGTGACCGGCGTTTTCAGCGGCGCGCCGCGCTCCTTCCAGTCCGGGAAGAGTTCCGCCAGCGCGCGCGGGTCCATCACGGCGCCGGACAGGATATGGGCGCCGATCTCGGAGCCCTTTTCCAGCACGCAGACGCCGATCTCGCGGTCCCGGCTCTGCGCCAGTTGCTTCAGGCGAATCGCGGCAGCCAGGCCGGCCGGCCCACCGCCGACGATCACGACGTCGTACGACATCGACTCGCGCTGGATCTGCTGCATGGTCCGCCTCCGCTCGAAGTTCGTTGTTGTCCGGGCGGCGATTCTAGTGTGCGATCATCGCTCCGCCTGGCGGGAGAACGCGATGCGGACCAATCTGAAAGAAAAGATCGCGCTGGTGACGGGAGCCTCGAGTGGACTGGGGGCGCAGTTCGCGCGCGTATTGGCGGCCAACGGCGCGCTGACCGTGCTGGCGGCGCGGCGCGTCGAGCGGTTGAAGGAACTGCGCGCCGAAGTCGAATCGCGGGGCGGCGCCGCGCACGTCGTGAAAATGGACGTCACCGACGTCGATTCGATCGCCGACGCGGTCCAGCACGTCGAAAGCGAAGTCGGGCCGATCGACATCCTGGTCAACAACTCGGGGGTGTCGACCACGCAGCGGCTGACGGAGGTGACGCCGGTCGACTTCGACTACGTGTTCGATACCAATGTGCGCGGCGCGTTCTTCGTCGCCCAGGAGGTGGCCAAGCGCATGATCGCGCGCGCCAAGCAGCAGCAGGACTTCCGCGGCCGTATCGTCAACATCGCGTCGGTGGCCGGTCTGCGCGTGCTGGCGCATATCGGCGTGTACTGCATGAGCAAGGCCGCGGTCGTGCACATGACCCGCGCGCAGGCGCTGGAGTGGGGCCGCTACGGCATCAACGTCAACGCCATCTGCCCCGGCTACATCCGCACCGAGATCAACGACGAATACTGGGACACCGAGGGCGGCCGCAAGCTGCTTCAACTGTTGCCGCGCAAGCGCGTCGGGTCGGTCCAGGATCTCGACGCCGTGCTGCTGCTGCTGGTCGCCGACGAATCGCAGTTCATCAACGGGGCCATCATCTCCGCCGACGACGGGTTGGCGGTGAGTTGAACGCGATCGGTAATCCCAGATCCGTCGACCAACGGATCACGCATCACCTCGAATGTCGGACCTGCGAGAGATGAAAGAATTTCTGTGCGAAGTGCCGCTGCGCTGGGGCGACATGGACGCCATGTCCCACCTGAACAACACCGTCTACTTCCGCCTGATGGAAGAGGCGCGGATCCAATGGTTCCACCGGCTGGGGTTTTCGACGCTGCCGACCGGGCAGGCGCCGATCCTGGCGCACGTGTCGTGCGACTTTCTGCGCGCGATGAGCTACCCGGGTACGGCGCTGGTGCGGCAGACCGTGACCAAACTCGGAAAGTCGAGCATCGAGATGCAGCTCGCGATCGAGCGCACCGACGAGCCGGGCGTGGCGTACGCGACCGGCCGCGCGGTGATCGTCTGGTTCGATTACAAGGCCAGCCGGTCCGCGCCGCTGCCCGCAGAGGTGCGGCGGGTCATTGCATAGAATTCGCACGCTGTGCGCTGAATAGGAGAACGAGCGAATGAACAAGGTCTACCCGTCGGCCGCCGCGGCGCTGGCGGACGTGGTGAAAGACGGCCAGATCATCGCCGTCGGCGGCTTCGGGCTGTGCGGCATCCCGGAAGCCCTGATCGCGGCGCTGCGCGATTCGGGGGTCAAGAACCTGACCTGCGTCAGCAACAACGCGGGCGTGGACGGTTTCGGCCTCGGGCTGCTGCTGCAGACGCGACAGATCAAGAAGATGATCTCGTCCTACGTCGGCGAGAACAAGGAATTCGAACGCCAGTATCTGGCGGGCGAGCTGGAACTGGAGTTCACGCCGCAGGGCACGCTGGCGGAACGGATGCGCGCCGGCGGCGCGGGCATTCCGGCCTTCTTCACTCCGACCGGGGTCGGCACGATCGTCGCCGAGGGAAAGGAAGTGCGCGAGTTCGACGGCAAGATCTACGTGATGGAACGCGGCATCCGCGCCGACGTGTCGCTGGTCAGGGCGTGGAAAGCGGACCGTGCCGGCAACCTCGTCTATCGCAAGACTGCGCGCAACTTCAATCCGGTGGTGGCGATGTGCGGCAGGATGACGATCGCCGAGGTCGAGCAGATCGTCGAGGTCGGCGAGATCGATCCGGACCACGTGCACACGCCGGGGATCTTCGTCAATCGGATCGTGCTGAATGCACAGCCGGAGAAGCGCATCGAACAGCGCACCGTGCGCGCCAAGCGATAGGAGACCTACATGCCCTGGGACAGAGAGCAAATGGCGGCGCGCGCCGCCAAAGAACTGCGCGACGGCTATTACGTGAACCTCGGGATCGGCTTGCCGACGCTGGTGTCCAATTACATCCCGCCCGGCATCGACGTCTGGCTGCAGTCTGAAAACGGCCTGCTCGGCATCGGGCCGTTTCCGACCGAAGAGGAGATCGACCCCGATCTGATCAACGCCGGCAAACAGCTCGTCACGGCGCTGCCGGGATCGAGCTTTTTCTCCAGCGCCGATTCGTTCGCGATGATCCGCGGCGGGCACATCGATCTGGCGATCCTCGGCGCGATGCAGGTGAGCGAAAAGGGCGACCTGGCGAACTGGATGATTCCCGGCAGGCTGGTCAAAGGCATGGGCGGGGCGATGGATCTGGTGGCCGGCGTCGAGCGCGTGGTCGTGCTGATGGAGCATTGCGCGAAGAACGGCGAACACAAGATCCTGCAGAAGTGCACGCTGCCGCTCACCGGTGTCGGCGTCGTCGATCGGATCATCACGGACCTCGGCGTGTTCGACGTGACCGACGACGGCCTGAAGGCGGTCGAGCTCGCGCCCGGCGTGTCGCACGAGGAAGTGCGACTGAAGACCGGCTGCCACGTGCACCTGTCGCATCTGGCGGCGGCGTAACGTCGAAGCGCGGCGTCCCGCGCGCGGCCGGGATGTCCGCCGGCGGTCGATGAGCAGCACCCACCTCGGCGCCCACCATCACGGCGACAGCAGTTACACGCACCGCGCGCGGCCGCACGGGGCGCGCCCGCTGGCGTTGGCGGTCGCGCTGACGCTCGGCTATGCGCTGATCGAGCTGATCGGCGGGCTGTGGTCGGGCTCGCTGGCGCTGCTGGCCGATGCCGGCCACATGGCGACCGATGCGGCGGCGCTGCTGTTCGCGCTCGCGGCCAACATCATCGCGCGCCGGCCGGTATCGGATCGCCACTCGTTCGGGCTGGCGCGCGTCGAGGTGGTCGCCGCCTTCGTCAACGCCCTGGCGATGCTGGGCGTGGTGGCGTGGATTTTCATCGAGGCGATCGACCGCCTGCGCAACCCGGTGCCGGTCAAGGGCTTGGGCGTGTTCGCGATCGCCGGCGTCGGCCTGGCCGTCAACCTGGCGGTTGCGTGGGTGCTGTCGCGCGAGCGCGAGAACGTCAACACGCGCGCCGCGCTGATCCACGTGATAGGCGACTTGCTGGGCTCGGTGGCGGCGATTGTCGCCGGCCTGGTCATTTACTTCGGCGGCCCGCTGATGGCCGATCCGTTGCTGTCGATGTTCGTCGCTGCGCTGATCCTGCGCTCGACGTTCGGTGTACTGCGTGAAACCACGCTGGTGCTGCTGGATAGCGTGCCGGCCGGTGTGGACTACAACAAAGTCGGCGCGGCGCTGGCGCGCATACCGGGGGTGAAATCGGTGCACGACCTGCACGTGTGGGCGATGGTGCCGGGGCGCAGCGCATTGTCGGCGCACGTGCTGGTGGAAGACATCGCACAATGGCCGGCGATCCTGCGCCGCGCGCGGCTCGTGCTGAAACGCGACTTCGGCATCGACCACGTGACGCTGCAGCCCGAATGGCTGCGCGATGCGCCGCGGCGCGCGGTGCCTATCCGCCCAGCGCCTTGACCGCGTACAGCAACGACATCAGCACCGGCTGGTGCAACAGATAAATCGTCAGCGGCCAGCGGCCGAGCAGCACGAGCAGGCGCGGCGGTGCGCTGTTCACCGCCGCCAGCGGCGCCGCGACGGCGAAATCCCGCTGCCGCCACAGCGCCCCGAGTCCGGTGCCGATCAGCACGACGCCGAGCCAGGGAGCGAGCGGCACGTAATCCTCGGTGCTTGGCTTTTGTGCAGCGAAGCCGATCCAGCTCGCCGCCGGCGCGTTGAACGCCTCGTGCCAGAACAGCAGGCCCGCGGCGATCACCAGCAGGCCGAGCAACAGGTTGATGCGGCCGAGCGGCAGCAGCAGCCGCGCGACGATCACGGCCACCGCCACGAAGTGCAGGATCCCGAACCAGATGAAGCGCGGCCCGAACAGCCACCAACTGCCGGCCGACACCAGCAGCGCACTGGCGGCGATCTGACCCCAGCGCCGCCAGAAGTCGGCCCATCCGGGCTTGAAGGCGTCGCGCAGCGCGAGGCTGACGCCGACCAGCAGCAAAAACTGGGTCACGATCGCGGTGCGCCACCCGACCCACGGCTGATCGCGCGTCATCGCGATGTCGATCCAGCCGAAGAAGTCGAGGTCGTAGATGAAGTGGTAAACGATCATCTGCGCGATGGCGAAACCGCGCAGTGCGTCGACGCCGGCGACGCGCCGCGCGTTCATCGCTTGCGGCACGGCGGCGCTGGCGGTGGTCTCGGCGGCCATGCCATCATGGTAGCGAGTGGAGACAAGAGATGACGGTCAGGATCGTGCGGCTGGGCAGCGAGCGCGCGCCCGGCGAAGGACTGCGCATCGGCACCGTGCGGCGGCCGCCACGCGGCGTGCCGAAGGCCGAGCTCGCGCGGCGAGATTTCTACGATGTGTGGCTGCCGAACCTCGCTCCGAGCGAGGCGCTGCTGAAGCGCGGCAAACTGGCGGACGGCGAGCGCGATTGGCGCGCCTTCGAGCGCGCGTACCGCGCCGAGATGAACAAACCCGACGCGACCCGCGTGCTGGACCTGCTGGCGGCGCTGTCGCGGCAGACCGACTTCGCGGTCGGCTGCTATTGCGAGAACGAGGCGCGCTGCCACCGCAGCATCCTGCGCGCGCTGCTGGCCGAACGCGGCGCGGCGGTCGCCTGATGCGCGCGCGCCTGTTGCTCGCCGCGCTGCTCGCGCCCTTGGCGCTCGCGGCGCAGGCCTTCGACCTGCAAGGCCACCGTGGCGCGCGCGGCTTGGCGCCGGAGAACACGCTGGCGGCCTTTCGCGCGGCGCTGGCGATCGGCGTCACCACGCTCGAAACCGACCTGGCGGTGACGCGCGACGGCGTGTTGGTGCTATCGCACGATCCGCGGCTGAATCCGGCGCTGACGCGCGGACCCGACGGAAAATGGCTGGACGCCGAGGGGCCGGCGATCCGCAGCCTGACGCTGGCGGAGCTGGCGCGCTACGACGTCGGCCGCCTGAACCCGACGCACAAGTACTCGCAATCCTGGCCGCAGCAAGAGCCGGCCGACGGCGAGCGCATCCCGACGCTCGACGACCTGTTCGCGCTGGTGCGCCGGCACGGCGCCGCGGTGCGCTTCAACCTGGAGACCAAGATCACGCCGACGTCGGGCGAGGACACGCCGCCGCCGGCGGAATTCGCGCGCTTGGTGGTGGAAGCGATCGAGCGCGCCGCAGTGGCGGAGCGTACGACCGTGCAGTCGTTCGACTGGCGCACGCTGATCGAAGTCAAGCGGCTGCGGCCGCGCCAGGCGACCGCCTGCCTGACGATAGAAGCGCAGTCGATGAACACGGTGCGCGGGCACGCGCAGGAAGGTTCGCCGTGGCACGCCGGTTTGAAGGGTGGCTCGCTGCCGGCGCTGGTGAAGGCCGCCGGCTGCGAAACCTGGTCGATGTTCTGGCGCAACCTGACGCCGGCGCTGGCGGCCGAGGCGCGCGCGCTGGGCTTGCAGCTCGTGCCGTGGACCGTCAACGAGGAAGCCGAAATGGCGCGTCTGATCGAACTGGGCGTCGACGGCATCATCACCGATTACCCGGACCGTCTGCGGCGCGTACTGGCGGCCAAAGGGATGGCGTTGCCGTGATCGACGAAGCCGCCGTCATCGCCGCCATGCGGAGCTGGGTCGAGCGGGCCGTGATCGGCTTGAATCTGTGCCCGTTCGCGCGCGCGGTGGCCGACCGCATCCGCTATCGCGTCAGCGCCGCGACCAGCGCCGACGCCTTGCTCGCCGATCTGCAAGCGGAGCTGCTGCTGCTGCACGAGAGCGACGCCCGCGAGGTCGAGACCACGCTGCTGATCCATCCGCACGTGCTGCAGGACTTCCTGGACTTCAACGACTTCCTCGGTGTGGCCGAGGCCGCGATCGATGCCCTGGGTTTTTCCGGCGCATTTCAGATCGCGAGCTTTCACCCGCAATACCGCTTCGCCGGCAGCGGGGCGGACGACATCGAGAACTACACCAACCGCGCGCCGTATCCGACGCTACACCTGCTGCGCGAGGAAAGCGTGGAGCGCGCGGTGGCGCTGGTGGCGAATCCCGATTCGATCTACGAACGCAACATCGAGACGATGCGCCGTCTCGGCCATGCCGGGTGGGCGCGGTTGTGGGCGAACGGCGACGGGCGGTGAAGCGGCATCGGTATACTCCGGCTTTACCGGTAACAGCCCGCGAACATGACGAAATACGTCTTCGTTACCGGTGGCGTGGTGTCTTCGCTCGGCAAGGGCATCGCCGCCGCCTCCCTCGCTGCGATCCTCGAATCGCGCGGTCTGAAAGTCACCCTGATCAAACTCGACCCGTACATCAACGTCGATCCGGGCACGATGTCGCCGTTTCAGCACGGCGAGGTGTTCGTGACCGAGGACGGCGCCGAGACCGACCTCGATCTGGGGCACTACGAGCGCTTCATCTCGGCGCGGATGAAGCGCTGGAACAACTTCACCACCGGCCAGATCTACGAATCGGTGATCCAGAAAGAGCGCCGCGGCGAGTATCTGGGCAAGACCGTGCAGGTGATTCCACACGTCACCAACGAGATCCAGGAATTCATCGAGCGCGGCGCGCGCGCCGCCTGGGACGGCAAGACCGACATCGCGATCGTTGAGATCGGCGGCACCGTCGGCGACATCGAGTCGCTGCCGTTCGTCGAGGCGGCGCGGCAGATGAGCCTGCGGCTCGGGCGCGGCTCCTGCTGCTTCGTGCACCTGACGCTGGTGCCGTTCATCGCCTCCGCCGGCGAGCTGAAGACCAAGCCGACGCAGCACAGCGTGCAGAAACTGCGCGAGATCGGCATCTATCCGGATGTGTTGCTGTGCCGCGCCGACCGGCCGATTCCGGAGGAGGAACGGGCCAAGATCTCGCTCTTTTCCAACGTCCCGCTGAACGCCGTGATTTCCGTATGGGACGTCGACTCGATCTACAAGGTCCCGTCGATGCTGCACAAGCAGGGGCTGGACGAGATCGTCTGCTTCACGCTGCGCCTCGTTTCGCGGCCGGCGGATCTTTCCGCGTGGGACAGGCTGATCGATGCGCTCGAACATCCGCAGCACGAAGTGACGATCGGCATGGTCGGCAAGTACGTCGATCTGTCGGACTCCTACAAATCGCTTAACGAGGCGCTGACCCACGCCGGCATCCACACGCGCACCAAGGTCAAGATCGAGTACATCGATTCGGAGACGCTGGAGCGCGGCGGCGCGCCGGCGCTCGACCACCTGGACGCGATTCTGGTGCCCGGCGGCTTCGGCAAGCGCGGCACCGAAGGCAAGATGCGCGCGATCCAGTATGCGCGCGAGCGCGCCGTGCCGTATTTGGGAATCTGTCTGGGCATGCAACTGGCGACGATCGAGTTCGCGCGCAACGTCTGCGGGCTGGCCGGCGCCAATTCCACCGAGTTCGACCCCGACACCCCGCATCCGGTGGTGGCGCTGATCACCGAGTGGACCGATCGCACCGGCCGCATCGAACGGCGCAGCGAGAAATCCGACCTCGGCGGCACGATGCGCCTCGGCGCGCAGCGCTGTCCGGTGGAGCCGGGCACACTGGCGGCGCGCATCTACGGCGCCGAAGTCAACGAACGGCACCGGCATCGCTACGAGGTGAACAACGCCTACGTGCCGCAACTGGAAGCGAAGGGCTACAAGGTGTCGGCGCGTACGCCGACCGAGAACCTGCCGGAGATCATGGAGTTGCCCTCCCATCCGTTCTTCATCGGCGTGCAGTTCCACCCGGAATTCACCTCCACGCCGCGCGCCGGACACCCGTTGTTCAAGGCGTTCGTCGAAGCGGCGCTCGCGTTCCAACGGGCGCGCGCTGGCGGCACGTTGCAGAAGGTCGCCGCATGAGAGCGGAGAGGTTCCTCCGCCGGGCCCCGGCGGGCGGCGGCGCGGTGCGTGATTCGAAGGAGCGGCGATGAAGTTGTGCGGTTTCGAGGTCGGGCTGGCGCGGCCGATCTTTTTGATCGCCGGACCCTGTGTGGTCGAATCCGAGTCGATGGCGATCGACACCGCGGGTCGGCTGAAGGAGATCACGGCCGCGCTCGGTGTTCCGTTCATCTACAAATCGAGCTACGACAAGGCCAACCGCAGCTCGGGCAAGAGCTTTCGCGGGCTCGGCATGGAAGAAGGTCTGCGCATCCTGTCGGAAGTCAAGCGGCAGGTGCGGGTGCCGGTGCTGACCGACGTGCACGCCGAGGACGAGATCGCGACCGTCGCGAAAGTGGTCGATGTGCTGCAGACGCCGGCGTTCCTGTGCCGGCAGACCGACTTCATCCGCGCCTGCGCGCAGGCCGGTCCGCCGGTGAACATCAAGAAGGGGCAGTTCCTCGCGCCCGGCGACATGAAAAACGTGATCGACAAGGCGCGCGCAGCGGCGCGCGAGGCGGGCTTGTCGGAAGACCGTTTTCTCGCCTGCGAGCGCGGCGTCAGCTTCGGCTACAACAACCTCGTCTCCGACATGCGGTCGCTGGCGATCATGCGCGAAACGGGTTGCCCGGTCGTTTTCGACGCCACGCACTCGGTGCAATTGCCTGGCGGCCAGGGCACGTCGAGCGGCGGCGAGCGCCAGTTCGTGCCGGTGCTGGCGCGCGCGGCGGTGGCGGCCGGTGTGGCGGGGCTGTTCATGGAAACGCATCCCGATCCGAAGAACGCCAAGTCCGACGGACCGAACGCAGTCCCGCTGGCCCGGATGCGCGAGCTGCTCGAAGCGCTCGTCGAACTGGACCGCGTGACGAAGAGGCACGGATTCATCGAACGCGACTTCCACTGACTCCCGACTCCCAATCCCGACTCCCAACTCCCGGCCCCGACTCATGCCCGCCTACGTCATCGCCGAGATGCAGATCTCAGACCCGGAGCGCTACAAGCAGTACATGGCCGAGGCCCCGGCCGCGGTCGCCGCCTTCGGCGGCGAATATCTGGTCCGCGGCGGCCGGCACGAAGTGCTGGAAGGCGGCTGGCAGCCGACGCGGTTGGCCATCCTCAAGTTCCCGAGTTACGCACAGGCCAAGGCGTTCTACGACAGCGCGCAGTACCGCGCGGCGCGCAGCAAGCGCCTGGGCGCGACCGAGCACTTCAACATGGTGCTGGTCGAAGGCGTCCCACCCGCAACCTGAACCGAGAAGAAAACAGGACATGTCTTCCATCGTCGACATCATCGGCCGCGAGATTCTCGATTCGCGCGGCAATCCCACCGTCGAATGCGACGTACTGCTCGAGTCCGGTGTGATGGGCCGCGCGGCGGTGCCGTCCGGCGCCTCCACCGGGTCGCGCGAGGCGATCGAACTGCGCGACGGCGACAAGAGCCGTTACTCCGGTCGCGGGGTGCTGAAGGCGGTCGAGAACATCAACACCGAGATTTCGGAAGCGGTGATGGGCCTGGAGGCGAACGAGCAGGCGTTCCTCGACCGCACGCTGATCGAGCTCGACGGCACCGAGAACAAGTCGCGCCTGGGCGCGAACACCATCTTGGCGGTATCGATGGCAGTGGCCAAAGCGGCGGCGGAGGAAGCCGGCTTGCCGCTGTACCGCTACTTCGGCGGCTCGGCGTCGATGCAGATGCCGGTGCCGATGATGAACGTGATCAACGGCGGCGCGCACGCCAACAACAATCTGGACTTGCAGGAGTTCATGATCGTGCCGGTGGGCGCGCCCAGTTTCTCCGAAGCCCTGCGCTATGGCGCCGAGGTGTTCCACGCGCTGAAGAAGCTGCTGCACGACAAGGGCATGAGCACGGCAGTCGGCGACGAAGGGGGCTTCGCGCCGAACGTCAAGAACCACGAAGCGGCGATCCAGTTGATCCTGGAGGCGATCGACCGGGCCGGTTACACGGCAGGCGAGCAGATCGCGCTCGCGCTGGACTGCGCGGCGAGCGAGTTTTACAAGGACGGCAAGTACGTGCTGGCGGGAGAAAAGCTGACGCTCGACCCCAAGGGGTTCACGAACCTGCTGGCGACCTGGTGCGACCGCTATCCGATCATTTCCATCGAGGACGGCATGGCCGAGGGCGACTGGGACGGCTGGGCGCACTTGACGCAGACGCTGGGCCGCCAGGTGCAACTGGTGGGCGACGACCTGTTCGTCACCAACACCCGCATCCTGCGCGAAGGCATCGCGCGCGGCGTCGCCAATTCGATCCTGATCAAGGTCAACCAGATCGGCACGCTGACCGAAACCTTCGCCGCGATCGAGATGGCCAAGCGCGCCGGCTACACGGCGGTGATCAGCCACCGCTCAGGCGAAACCGAGGACACGACGATCGCCGACATCGCCGTCGGCACCAATGCACTGCAGATAAAGACCGGCTCGCTGTCGCGCTCCGACCGCATCGCCAAGTACAACCAGTTGTTGCGCATCGAGGAAGATCTCGGCGACGTCGCCAGCTATCCGGGGCGCGGAGCGTTTTACAACCTGCGCTGAACATGCGTGCGCTGCCGGTCGCGCTGGGCCTGTTGCTGGCGGTGATCCAGTGGCCGCTGTGGTTCGGCAAGGGCGGCTGGCTCGAAGTGCGGCGGCTCGAGGCCGAGTTGGCCAGGCGCGAGGCGGCCAACGCCGAACTGGCGGCGCGCAACGCGGCGCTCGCCGCCGAGGTGCGCAGCCTGCGCGACGGGCGCGAGGCGATCGAGGAGCGCGCCCGCATGCAATTGAACCTGATCCGCCCCGACGAGGTGTTTTTCCAAGCGGTCACCCCCGCGGGCGACCCCAAGACGGCGAGCGCGCGATGAACTTGCACCGCTTGCTGTCCGACCGGCAGCGCGAAGGGCGGCCGTTGCGGGTGGGGCTGATCGGCGCCGGCAAATTCGGCTCGATGTACCTGTCGCAGGTGCGGCGCACGCCGGGAGTGCGGCTGACGGCGGTCGCCGATCTGCACGTCGAACGCGCGCGCGAGTCTTTGCGGCGCGTCGGCTGGACAGACGCCGAAATTCAGTCGGTGAACTTCACCGACGACAGCCGGCGGCTGATCGCGGCCGACGAGGTGGAGATCGTGATCGATGCCACCGGTTCGCCCGCCGCCGGCATCGCGCACGTGCTCGCCTGTTGCGAGCATGGCAAGCACGTGGTGATGGTCAACGTCGAAGCCGACGCGCTGGCCGGTCCGCTGCTCGCACGGCGCGCGCGCGCGGCCGGCATCGTGTATTCGCTCGCCTATGGGGACCAGCCGGCGCTGATCTGCGAGCTGGTGGACTGGGCGCGCGCCTGCGGCTTCGAGGTCGTCGCCGCCGGCAAGGGAACGAAGTATCTGCCCGCGTATCACGCCTCCACGCCGGACACGGTGTGGGAACACTATGGGTTGACGGCCGAGGATGCGCGCGCGGGTGGCCTCAACGCCCAGATGTTCAATTCGTTTCTCGATGGCACCAAGAGCGCGATCGAGATGTGCGCGGTGGCCAATGCGACCGGTCTGGCGGTGCCCGATGAGCTCGCCTTTCCGCCGTGCGGTGTGGACGAACTGCCGCGCGTGCTGCGGCCGCGTGCGGCGGGCGGTGTGCTCGCACATCGCGGCCAGGTCGAGGTCGTCTCCAGCCTGGAGCGCGACGGCCGCCCGGTGTTTCGCGATCTGCGCTGGGGCGTTTACGTGACGTTCGCCGCCGGCTCCGACTACGTGCGGCGCTGTTTCAAAGAGTACGGTTTGGTGACCGATCCGAGCGGCGAGTATGCGGCGCTATACAAACCGTATCACCTGATCGGGCTGGAGCTGGGCATCAGCGTGGCCAGCGTCGGACTGCGCGGCGAGCCGACCGGCGCGCCGCTCGCGTTCAACGCCGACGTGGTGGCGGTAGCCAAGCGCGATCTGCGCGCGGGCGAGCTGCTGGACGGCGAGGGCGGCTACACCGTCTACGGCAAGCTGCTGCCGGCGGCGAAGTCGCTGGCCGCCGATGCGCTGCCCTTGGGGCTCGCGCACAAACTGAAGCTGAAGAACGCGGTGGCCGCCGGCGCGATCGTGCGCTGGAGCGACGTCGAGTACGACCCGAGCGACGCGGCAGTGAGGTTCCGGCGCGAGATGGAGCGCGCAGCGCTGCCGCCGGCTTGATCGCGCGCAGCCGGCCGTCAGTGCGAGACCGATCCGGCCGTTTCGGTCGAGCCCGTCGCGAACAGCTGCGCCACGTCCACCGCGTCGAAGCGCTGGCGCGCGTTGCAGAAGTCGCAGGTGACTTCGACCGCGCCGAGCTCGGCGACGATGGCATCCACTTCGTCGCGGCCGAGCGAGCGCAGCATGCGGCCGATGCGCTCGCGCGAACAGCGGCATTCGAAGCGCGGCGCCAGCGGCGCGTAGTGTTCGAGGCGCTCCTGCCAGAACAACCGTCGCGTCAGCGTCTGCGGACTGGAGGCGAGCAATTCGCCGGCCGTCAACGTGGCGGCCAGCGCGCCGGCGCGCTCCCACGCGTCTTCGTCCGCCGCCGCATTGCGCCCGCCCTCGGCCGGCAGCTTCTGCAACAGCACCCCGGCGCAGCAGTCCGCGTCGGCGGCGAGCCACAGACGCGATTCGAGCTGCTCGGACTGCCGCAGATAGCTCTCCAGCGCTTGCGCCACCGAGTCGCCGCTCAGGCTGACGATGCCTTGGTACGGTTGCTGACCGGGCGCGGCATCGGCCAGTTCC
>DATLZG010000592.1:0-6471 GCA_035574095.1 Burkholderiaceae bacterium
CGGTCAGCGCCGCTTCGTCGGCGCGCAGATTGCGCGCACGCAGCAGGCGCAGGTCGGCCGGCACGCGGTCGCCGGCGGCGACCAGCACCAGATCGCCCGGCACCAGTTCGGCGGCGGCGATCTCATGCCGCGCGCCGTCGCGCACCACGGTGGCCTGCGCCGCCAGCATGCCTTGCAGGGCCTGGAGGGCCCGCTCGGCCTTGCCCTCCTGCACGAAGCCGATGATCGCGTTGATCAGCACCACGCCGGCGATGGCGCCGGTGTCGACCGCGTGCCCCAACGCCAGCGTGACCGCCGCCGCCGCGAGCAGCACGTAGATCAGCGGATTGTCGAACTGGGCGAGGAAGCGCGCGAGCGCCGAACGCCGCGGCGGCGGCGGCAACTCGTTGCGGCCGTAGCGCGCGAGGCGGCGCGCGGCATGAGATCGCCGCCGCCGAACTGGTGCCGGGCGATCTGGTGCTGGTCGCCGCCGGCGACCGCGTGCCGGCCGACCTGCGCCTGCTGCGTGCGCGCAATCTGCGCGCCGACGAAGCGGCGCTGACCGGCGAATCGGTGCCGGTGGACAAAGGCGTGGAGCCGGTGCCGGCGCACGCGCCGCTGGCCGAGCGTGCGTCGATGCTGTACGCGGGCACGACCGTCGTGTCCGGCCAAGGCGTGGGCGTGGTGGTCGCCACCAGCGGCGCGACCGAGCTGGGCCGCATCGGCGCGCTCGTGTCCGGCGTGACCGAACTGGCCACGCCGCTGGCGCGCAAGCTCGACCAGTTCGCACGCCGCATCACCGCGTTCATCGTCATCGGCTGCGCGCTCGCCTACGTGTACGGCACGACGGTGCAGGACTTCGGCGCGGCGGAGCTGTTCCTCGCCTTGGTCGGTCTGGCGGTAGCGGCGATCCCGGAGGGGCTGCCCGCGATCGTCACCATTGCGCTCGCGATCGGCACCCAGATCATGGCGCGCAGTAACGCGATCGTGCGCCGGCTGCCGGCGGTGGAGACGCTCGGCTCGGTGACCGTCATTTGCACCGACAAGACCGGCACGCTGACGAAGAACGAGATGACGGTCGTAAAGGTCGTGCTGCCGACGCGCACGCTGTCCGTATCCGGCAGCGGCTACGCGCCCGCAGGCGGCTTCGCGCACGACGGTCGCGCGATCGATCCGACGGCCGATCGCGAGCTGGCGGAGTTCGCGCGCTGCGCCCTGCTGTGCAACGACGCCGAATTGCGCCATCGCGACGGTGAATGGCGGTTGGTCGGCGATCCGACCGAAGGCGCACTGCTGGCGCTGGCGCTGAAAGCGGAACTCGACGCGGACGCCGAGCGCAAGGCTGCGCCGCGCATCGACGAGATCCCGTTCGACTCCGAGCTGCGGCTGATGGCCACTCTGCACCGCGATCATCGGGGGCACGCGCGCGTGTATCTGAAAGGTGCGCCGGAGCGCGTGCTGGATTTGTGCCGGGTCGGCGCCGACGACCAAGCGCTTGCGCGCTCGCATTGGGAAGCGGCACTCGCCGCCGCCACCGGCGCCGGCCAGCGGGTGTTGGCCCTGGCGGCGGCGGATTTCCCGCCGGGTACCGTCGCGCTCGCGCTGGACGACCTGACGCCGCGCTTCACGCTGCTGGGGCTGGCGGCGATGATCGATCCGCCGCGGCCGGAAGCGATCGCGGCGGTGGCCGAATGCCGCGCAGCCGGCATCCGCGTCAAGATGATCACCGGCGATCACCCCGCCACCGCGGCCGCGATCGGAGCGCAGTTGGGACTCGCCGCGGCGCAGCCGCTCACCGGGCCGGAGATCGAAACGCTGGCGGAGCCGCAGCTCGCGGCGCGGTTGGCCGCGACCGATGTCGTCGCCCGCGCCAGCCCCGAGCACAAGCTGCGGCTGGTGATGGCGCTGCAGGCGCGCGGCGAGATCGTCGCCATGACCGGCGACGGCGCCAACGATGCGCCGGCGTTGAAGCGCGCCGACATCGGAGTGGCGATGGGCAGGAAAGGAACGGACGCCGCCAAGGAGGCGGCCGAGATCGTGCTCGCCGACGACAACTTCGCCTCGATCGCCAACGCCGTGCGTCAGGGTCGCGTGATCTTCGACAACATCAAGAAGGCGTTGCTGTTGATCCTGCCCACCAACGGCGGCGAAGCGGGCGTAATGTTGTTGGCGGTCCTGTTCGGCTTCGCGCTGCCCGTCACGGCAGCGCAAATCCTGTGGGTGAACATGGTCACCGCGGTGACGCTGGACCTCGCGCTGGCGCTGGAGCCGGCCGAGCCGGGCGTGATGGCGCGCCCGCCGCGTCCGCCCGCCGAACCGCTGATCACGCGGCTGCTGGCGGCGCGTATCGTTTATGTCAGTGTGCAGATGATCGCCTGCACGTTCGCGGTGTTTCACTGGGAGCTGGCGCACAGCGGATCGGTTGATGCGGCACGCACGGCGGCGGTCAACATGCTCGTGATCGGAGAACTGGTTTACCTATTCAACGTGCGCCGCTTCATCGCGTCCTCGCTCACGCGTGAGACGCTGACCGGCAATCGGGTCGCGTTGGCGGTCGCGGCGATCCTGATCCTGATGCAACTCGCATTCACCTACGCCGCCCCGATGCAGATGTTGTTCCGCACCGCGCCGCCGGCGCCGGCGACCTGGGGTGCGATCCTGGCGCTGGCCGCGGTCAACTTCCTGACGGTTGAGGCGGAAAAGGCCTGGTTGCGCAGACGCGGCGTGGCGCGCATGTAGGCTTGGCAGCGATCGCACCTGCGGGAGGACCGGATGGCAACGGATCGTCGCAGTTGGCTCGCCGGCGCCGCGGCGGCGCTCGCCGCGCTGTCGTTCGCGCAGGCGCAGCCCGACAAGCGGGCGCGCCATGAAGCGCCGGCCGAGCGCCCGGTGCTGGTGTTGGAGGTCGACGGCGTGATCGGCCCCGCGACCGCGGACTTCATCCACCGCGGACTGGACAAAGCGCGCGCGCGCGGGGCGCGGCTGGTGGTGATCGAACTGGATACGCCGGGCGGGCTCGACACGTCGATGCGCACGATCATCAAGGACATCCTCGCCTCGCCGATCCCGGTCGTGACCTTCGTCGCCCCGGAAGGCGCGCGCGCGGCCAGCGCCGGCACGTACATCCTGTACGCGAGCCACATCGCCGCGATGGCACCGGCGACCAACCTCGGCGCCGCCACGCCGGTAGCGATCGGCGCGCCGGGCGCACCCGGAAGTCCGCCGCGCGACGAGCGTAAGAAGGACGACAAGGACGGCAAGGACGCCCCCGCCGCCGGCCCGCGCGACGCGATGAGCGAAAAGGCGATCAACGACGCCGCCGCCTACATCCGTTCGCTCGCGCAACTGCGCAACCGCAACGCCGACTTCGCCGAGCGCGCGGTGCGCGAGGCGCGCAGCCTGCCGGCCGAGGACGCACTGAAAGGCGGCGTGATCGATGTGATCGCCGCCGACGTGCCCGAACTGCTGAAGAAGATCGACGGCCGCGAAGTGACGCTCGCCGCCGGCAAACTGACGCTGGCGCTGGCCGGCGCGCCGCTCGAGCGCGTGCAGCCGGACTGGAAGAGCAAGCTGCTGGCGCTGCTGTCGAACCCGACCATTGCCGTGGTGCTGATGATGATCGGCGTGTACGGGCTGTTCGTCGAATTCACCAGCCCCGGCTTCGGCGTGCCGGGCGTGGCCGGCGCGATCTCGCTGCTGCTCGGGCTGTACGCGTTTCAGCTGCTGCCGGTGAACTGGGCCGGTGTGGGCCTGCTGCTGCTCGGCGCCGCCTTGATGATCGCCGAGGTGTTCATCGGCGGCTTCGGCGTGCTGGGGGTGGGCGGCATCATCGCCTTCGTGGTCGGCGGGCTGATGCTGTTCGACCCGGAGGCGGTCGGCTACGGCATCCCGCTGCCGGTGCTGGTGGCGATCGCGCTGACCAGCGCCGCCGCCATCTTCGTGTTCGGCGCGTTCGCACTGCGCTCGCGCCGCCGGCCGGTCGTCAGCGGCCGCGAGTCGCTGGCCGGCAGCCGCGGCACGGTGGTGGCGGTCGAAGGCGACGCGGCGTGGGCGCTCATCGAAGGCGAGCGCTGGCGCGTGCAGGCGCCGCAGCCGTTGGCGGTGGGGGATCGCGTGCGCGTGCGCGCGATCGAGGGTTTGACGCTGGCGGTGGACAAGGAATCCTGACGCGAAAGGGAGGAGACCATGTTCTTCGATATGCAGTTCGGCTTTCTGACGCTGCTGTTTTTCCTGCTGGCGTTGCTGTTTTCGTCGATCCGCGTGCTGCGCGAGTACGAACGCGGCGTGGTGTTCCTGCTGGGCCGCTTCTGGCGCGTCAAAGGGCCGGGGCTGATCATCGTCGTGCCGGGCATCATGCAGATGGAGCGCGTCGATCTGCGGGTGGTGACGATGGACGTGCCGGCGCAGGACGTGATCTCGCGCGACAACGTGTCGGTCAAGGTCAACGCCGTCGTGTATTTCCGCGTGATCGATCCGCAGAAGGCGATCATCCAGGTCGAGAAATACCTGCTCGCCACCAGCCAATTGGCGCAGACCACGCTGCGCGCGGTGCTCGGCAAACACGAGCTGGACGAGATGCTGGCCGAGCGCGAGCGGCTGAACCTGGACATCCAGAAGATCCTCGACGCGCAGACCGATGCCTGGGGCATCAAGGTCACCAACGTCGAGATCAAGCACGTCGATCTGAACGAATCGATGGTGCGCGCGATCGCGCGCCAGGCCGAGGCCGAGCGCGAGCGGCGCGCCAAGATCATCCACGCCGAGGGCGAAAAACAGGCCGCGGCGACGTTGCTCGAAGCGGCGCAGATGCTGGCGCGCCAGCCGGAGGCGATGCAGTTGCGCTACCTGCAGACGATGACGCAGGTGGCCGGCGATCGCGGATCGACGATCGTTTTCCCGTTGCCGATCGACCTGCTGCGGGCATTCGCGCCGAAGACGTGAGCCGCTGTCCGTGATCCGTGATCCGTCGACCGTGATCCGTCGTCATCCCGAGCGTCGGCGAGAGAGCTCGACCGGCTGCACCCGCGGCGGTGATCGCCAGACCTGAGATCCCTCGCCAGCGGTTCGGGATAAACGGGAAATGCGCGCTGACGAGTGACGATGACTGATTCCACCACCGCGTTGCGCCGCATCGTCGCCGCCACCGACTTTTCGCCGGCGGCCGAGCTGGCGGTCGCACGCGCGGCGCAGCTCGCGGCCGCCGCTGGCGCCACGCTGACGCTCGTGCACGTGCTGCCGGTGTCGGTGTGGAAAGACACGGTGGCGATCGTCGCCGACCTGTATCTGCACCGGCCCACGCCATACGACCCGCACCAGCTCGAAGCCGAGACGCAGGTCAAGCTCGACGCGCTGGCCGCCGACCTGCGCACGCGCCACGGCGTGGAATGCCGCGCCCGTTGGCGCAGCGGCCGGCCGGCGGCGGAGATCGCCGCGGCCGCCACCGAAGCGGGCGCCGACCTGCTGGTGATCGGTGCGCACGGCGCGCATCGCATGCACGAATGGCTGCTCGGCACGACGACGCAGAAGCTGGCGCGAATGGCCCTCTGCCCGCTGCTCGTCGTGCGCAAGCCGGCGGTCGCCCCGTACGCGACCGTGCTGGTTCCGACCGACCTTTCCGCGCCGTCGGCGCAGGCTGCGCGGTTCGCGGCGGCGGTGTTTCCGCAGGCCGACTTTCACGTCGCGCACGCCTGGCAGTTGCCGTACGAAGGTCTGCTGCGCTATGCCGGCGCCGACAGCGCCGCGATCGAGACGTATCGCACGCAAGCCGATGCGCGGCTGCGGGCCGCGCTGGCGGATTTCATCGCCGGCGTCGGTTTCGCGGGCGGCCGCGCGGTGCCGCATGTACGCCACGGCTATCCGCCGCGCGCGATCGACGACTGGATCCGCGCACTCGGCGCCGACCTCGTCGTGCTCGCTGCGCAGGGCAAGTCCGACCTGGCGGCGACGTTCCTCGGCAGTGTCAGCCTGCACGTACTGCACGCCGCGCCGTGCGATGTGCTGCTGGTGCGCGGCGGCGCGGGCGCGCAGTCGCCCGCGCAATAATCGCGGCGCGCCCGCATGGCGGCGCTTACAAGCAGGACAGCGCGTGAACCAAGCTTCGATCCCCGTATCGCTGGTGCTCGGCAGCGGCGGCGCGCGCGGTCTGGCGCACATCGGCGTGATTCGCGCGCTCGAGGAAGACGGCCGCTACGCGGTGCACGCGGTCACCGGCTCCTCGATCGGCGCGTTGATCGGCGGGCTGTACGCCGCCGGTCGGCTCGCCTCGTACACCGCCTGGGTGCGCACGCTGTCGCGTGCCGACGTGTGGCGGCTGCTCGACTTTTCGTTCACCCGCAAGGGGCTGATCGAAGGCGAGCGCGTGATGAAACGGCTGGCCGAACTGGTCGGCGACGCCCTGATCGAGCGCTTGCCGATCCCCTTCACCGCGGTGGCGTCCGACATCGAACGGCGACGCGAGGTGTGGATGACGCGCGGCTCGCTGTTCGAAGCGAT
>DATLZG010000593.1:0-2581 GCA_035574095.1 Burkholderiaceae bacterium
GCAGGGTGGCGATCGCATCGTCGCCGGCGTCATCGAGCGCGAGCAGCCGCCAGCCCAGCGTTTGCGCCGCCAGCCGCAGCGCGCCGAGCGCGTGCCCGACATCGTGCTGGCAGTAGCGAAACGCGCGCTCGCCGTACTTCCACGCCTCGCGCCAATGCACCGAACCGAGGCCGACGACGAAAGCGTGCGGCGGGAACCCCCGCAGCAGCGCCGCGCACGCCTCGGCCGGCAGCGACGCACGCAACTCGAGCGCGTGTTCCAGCGCCGTGTAGTGAAAGAGCGCCGGCGCATGCGGCAGGTCCGGCCCGCCGCCGATCAGCAGATAGCCCTCGGTCGGGTGCAGGTTCCCGCTCGAAGGATTGGCCCGCAGCGCCCAGCGCGTCTCACCCGCCTGCTTCCAGGCGGTGATCGCGAGCGAATACTCGAACAGCCGCGAGAGGCTGCGCAGATCGACCGCCGCCGGCGCCACCGCGCCGGCGCGATACAGGCTCGCGTACGGCGGCGAGCGCGGATCGGCGGCTGGCGCAAGCCGCGGCAACGGCACGCGCGGCGCGCCAAGGTAGCGCCGAAACGGGTCGGGCTGATTGGCCCAGTCCAGATACCCGGGTCCGCGCGCGTAGCGGCGAAAGTGGTGCTTCGTTTCGCGGTGGTAGCGCAGCACCGCTTGCAGGTCGTCGCCTTCCGTCATCGTTCGCCCCACGCGGACACGTCAAGGCGGCTGCGCAACGACCCTCCGCCTACGCGTACGTGTCGATCTCGGCTGCGAGTCCCGCTGCGCGCAGCGCGTGCAATACCTGGTCGATGTGCTCGGGGCCGCGCGTTTGCAGCACCAGTTGAAGTTGCGCGTTTTGCGCCGGCAGCGTGGTGAAGGCGCGCTGGTGCTCGATCTCCTCGATGTTCGCGCCGGCGTTGCCGACGATCGTCGCCACGCGGGCCAGTTCCCCCGGCACGTCGCGCGTGGCCACGCGCAGCCGCACCAGACGGCCGGCGCGCACCATGCCGCGCTCGATGATGTCGGCCAGCATCATCGGGTCGATGTTGCCGCCGGTCAGGACCACGCCCACTTTCTTGCCGGCGAAGCGGTCGCGATGCCGAATCAGGGCGGCCAGCGCCGCCGCCCCGGCGCCCTCGACGACCGTCTTCTCGATCTCCAGCAGCAGAACGATCGCATGCTCGATGTCGCCTTCGGACACCAGCACGATGTCGTCGACCAGGCGGTCGACGATCGCGCGCGTGATCCGCCCGGGCGACTTCACCGCGATGCCTTCGGCGATCGTCGCATTCGCGCAGGGAAGCTGCTCGCCTTTGACGACCGCGTACATCGACGGAAACAGCTCGGTCTGCACGCCGACGATTTCGATCGTCGGCGCCAGCGCGCGCGCCGCGATCGCGATGCCGGAGATCAGCCCGCCGCCGCCGATCGGCACCGCGAGCGCGTCCAGATCCGGCTGCGCGGCCAGCATCTCCAGCCCGACCGTGCCCTGCCCGGCGATCACGTCCGCATCGTCGTACGGATGCACCATCGTCAGCCCGCGGCTTTGCATCAGCCGCGCCGCTTCGACTTTGGCGTCGTCGAACGTCTCGCCGTCCAGCACCACCTCGGCGCCGAAACCGCGCGTGCGTTCGACCTTCACCGTCGGCGTGTAGCGCGGCATCACGATCACCGCCGGCACCCCCAGGCGCTGCGCGTGATACGCCACCCCCTGCGCGTGGTTGCCGGCGGAAACGGCGATCACGCCGCGCCGCCGCTCGGCCTCTGTGAGCTTCGCCAGGCGATTCAGCGCGCCGCGTTCTTTGAAGCTGGCGGTGAACTGCAGGTTCTCGAACTTCAGGTACACGTCGGCGCCGGTTACCTGCGACAGGATGCGCGAATGCACGCACGGCGTGACCTCGACGTGGCCGGCGATGCGCGCCGCGGCCGCGCGCACGTCGTCGACCGTGATGTTCGTCGTTTCGGCGTCCATGGGCTGGCCAGTGTATCGGCTAGCCTGGATATTTCACGAGGGGCGCGGGGATTGCGCGGATGCATGCGGGATGCGGATTGCGCGAGACGGCCGCAGCAAAGGCTAGGAAGCCTTTGCGAGGAGTTGAGCGCAAGCCGCGCCCGCATGCGCCGCACAAACCCGCGCAGCCCCGGCAACCTAAAGTTCTCCTTGGCTCGCGTGCCTCAATCGCTTCTCGAAGCTGACGGGATCATGCATTCGGGGGCGACCTCGTGAGATATCCGGGCTAGCATCACGGCATGCTCGCGGTCGCGGATCTCGTCAAAGGATTCGGCGCGCGGCGCATCCTCGACGGCCTGTCGCTGCAGGTCGCCGCCGGCGAGTATGTCGCGATCGTCGGCGAATCCGGCGCCGGCAAATCCACGCTGCTGAACCTCGTCGCCGGTCTGGACGCGCCGGATGCGGGACAGATACTCATCGACGGCATGAACGTCACGCACCTGGACGAAAACGCCCGCACGCGGCTGCGGCGAGAAAGAATCGGCTTCGTGTTTCAGGCCTTTCACATCCTGCCGCAGTTGACGGTGGCGCAGAACGTGATGCTGCCGCTGGTGCTGCTCGGCGTGCCGAGCGCCGAG
>DATLZG010000594.1:0-2467 GCA_035574095.1 Burkholderiaceae bacterium
CCACCGAAATGCTGCACATCTTCATCTCGGCCGACGAAGCGCACGCGCGGCCCGGCGCCACCGGGCGCGCCGTGCCCGGCTACGTCGCGCAGGTGATGGACGACGCCGGCCGCCCGCTGCCGCCGGGGCAAGTGGGCAAGCTGGCGGTCAAGGGTCCGACCGGCTGCCGCTATCTGGACGACGCGCGCCAGACCAGCTACGTGAAGGACGGCTGGAACTACACCGGCGACGCGTACTTGATGGACGCGGACGGCTACTTCCACTACCAGGCGCGCACCGACGACATGATCGTTTCCGCCGGCTACAACATCGCCGGCCCCGAGGTCGAGGACGCGCTGCTCGCGCATCCGGCGGTGGCCGAGTGCGGCGTGATCGGCGTTCCCGACGAGGAGCGCGGGCAGATCGTCAAGGCCTTCGTCGTGCTGCGGCCGGGCTACACCGGCGACGCGGCACTCGCCAAGACGCTGCAGGATTTCGTCAAGCAGACGATCGCTCCCTACAAGTATCCGCGCGCGATCGCCTTCGTCGACAGCCTGCCGCGCACCGCCACCGGCAAACTGCAGCGCTTCCGCCTGCGCGAGCTCGGCTGAGCCGAACGCCGCGCGCCCCTTGACTCGCTGGACCCTCCGGAGCCTTTCGCGATGCAAATTCTTCAACCGCCCGGCTGGCCGCGCCCGCGCGGCTACGCCAACGGTGTGGCCGCGCGCGGCCGCCTTGTGTTCGTCGCCGGCATGGTCGGCTGGGACGCGCAGCAGAAATTCCGCAGCGACGACCTCGCCGAGCAGGCGCGGCAGGCGCTCGCCAACGTGGTCGCCGTGCTCAAGGAGGCGGGCGCGGGGCCGCAGCACGTCGTGCGCATGACCTGGTACGTCACCGACAAGCGCGAGTATCTGGCGGCGGCGCCGCGGCTCGGGCAGGCGTTTCGCGAGATCATCGGCCACTACGGCATCGCGATGACCGCGATCGAGGTCGCCGCCCTGATGGAAGACGGCGCCAAGGTCGAGATCGAAGCGACCGCCGTCGTGCCCGATTGAGGCACACTTGCACCTGCTCGACGAGGAAAGCGCAACATGGCCGCCGCCAAGAACGTTTTTCACTGGGACGATCCGCTCGCGCTCGAGGCGCAGTTGAGCGCCGACGAGCGCGCGGTGCGCGACGCCGCGCGCGCCTACTGCCAGGGCAAGCTCGCGCCGCGCGTGCTGGAGGCGTTTCGCCACGAGAAAACCGACCCGGCCATCTTCCGCGAGATGGGCGAAGTCGGCTTGCTGGGCCCGACGATTCCCGAGCGCTACGGCGGCGCGGGGCTGAACTACGTCGCCTACGGTCTGATCGCGCGCGAGGTCGAGCGCGTCGATTCGGGCTTCCGCTCGATGATGAGCGTGCAGTCCTCGCTGGTCATGGTGCCGATTCACGAGTTCGGCACCGAAGCGCAGAAGCAGAAGTACCTGCCCAAGCTCGCGCGCGGCGAATGGATCGGCTGCTTCGGCCTGACCGAACCCGATCACGGCTCCGATCCCGGCAGCATGGTCACGCGCGCGCGCAAGGTGCCGGGCGGCTGGCAATTGAGCGGCGCCAAGATGTGGATCACCAACAGTCCGATCGCCGACGTGTTCGTCGTCTGGGCCAAGGACGACGAAGGCAGCATCCGCGGCTTCGTGCTGGAGAAAGGCTGGAAGGGGCTGTCGGCTCCGGCCATCCACGGCAAGGTGGGCTTGCGCGCGTCGATCACCGGCGAAATCGTGCTCGACAACGTCTTCTGCCCCGACGAAAACGTCTTCCCCGAAGTACGCGGGCTCAAAGGTCCGTTCACCTGCCTGAACTCGGCGCGCTACGGCATCGCCTGGGGCGCGCTGGGCGCCGCCGAGGACTGCTTCCACCGCGCGCGCCAGTACGTGCTCGAGCGCAAGCAGTTCGGCCGCCCGCTCGCCGCCAACCAGCTCATCCAGAAGAAGCTCGCCGACATGCAGACGGAGATCGCGCTCGGCCTGCAGGCCTGCCTGCGCCTGGGGCGCATGAAGGACGAGGGCACCGCCTCGCCCGAGATCACCTCGATCCTGAAGAGGAACTCCTGCGGCAAGGCGCTCGACATCGCGCGCGCCGCGCGCGACATGCTGGGCGGCAACGGCATCTCCGACGAGTTCGGCATCATCCGCCACCTCGTGAACCTGGAGGTGGTGAACACCTACGAGGGCACGCACGACATCCACGCGCTCATCCTCGGGCGCGCGATCACGGGGATTCCCGCGTTCAGCTAGGCCGCCGCGGCCTGCGGCGCGGATTCGCGCGCGGTCGCGCAAAGTCTTCCCTAGCGCAGGCCGCGGCACCCCGCGCGACAAGCGGGTGGGCGCGGCCCCGCTCGACAGGCCGCGGGGATTGGCGGAGACTCTCCCCTCCTCGGTGCGGAGGGCGACCATGCCCGGCGGCCAACGAGCCTTCGGTCAAGGACCCTGCGAAGCACGAGGCGGGC
>DATLZG010000595.1:0-5100 GCA_035574095.1 Burkholderiaceae bacterium
GCTCGGCGGCGCTGCGCTCGGTGATGTCGTCGGCGATACCGAACACGCGCACCGTGCCGTCGCGCAGCCGCACCGGCGACAGCCGCACGTTCAGCAGCCGCACGCCGCGCGTCGGGTGATCGATGCGCACGTTGAAATCCATCTTGCGCACGCGCCGCATGCTGGCGACGAGCCGCGGCAGCAGGCGGGCGATCTTCGGCGCGTCGTCGAAGTGCACGTGCGCCAGCGCCGAGCGCGGGTTTTCGATCAGCTCCTCGGTCGAAGCGCCAACCACCGCGGCGTAGCGCGGGTTCACGTACAGCACCGCCGACAGGTCGGCGGTGGTGATGAACACCAACTGGTCGATGTTCTCGGCGAATTGGCGGAAGCGCGTCTCGGTTTCGGCCAGTTGCGCTTCCGCGCGCACCGCGTCGGTCAGGTCGTCGACGATCGACATCACGTAGCGCGCGCGCCCTTTGGCGTCCGGTTCGAACAGCGGCACGATGCGCTGGTTCACGGTCAGCGTGCGGCCGTCGGCGCGCAGCATCACGTCGCGCGGGCGTTCGACCTGATGGCCTTCGGCGAGCGCGCGGCGGTCCAGCTCCGCGTACAGATCGGCGAAGTGCCGGCCGTACACCTCGTGCCAGGTGCGGCCGATCACCTGCTCGCGCCGCAGGCCCATGATCGATTCGCCGGCGCGGTTCAGGCTGACGAAGCGGCCGGACTCCGCTTCGCGCACCGACACCAGCACCGGCAGGTTCTCCACCACCAGGTCCAGATAGTTGCGCACGCGGCGCAGCTCGTCCTCCGAGCGGCGCCGCGCATCGATGTCCATCAGCGCCAGGATCAGGCCCTGCGCGGGCGCGGCCGGGTCGAGCGGTCGCACGTTGCCGGCGCACCAGAACGCGGAGCCGTCGCGCCGGCGCAGCAGCCGCTCGAAGCTCGCCTCGCCGCCGCCGGCCAGTGTGCCGCTGACCTCGCGCCAGTCGGCGGCATTGGCGAACAGCGCCGCGATCTGCAGTTCGCGCAGGTCGGCAGCCGCATAGCCGAACATGCGCTCGGTGGCGGCGTTGGCTTTCACGATCCGCTCGTCGGCCACGTACACCATGCCGACCAGCGCGTTGTCGAAAATGAGCTGCAGCTCGGCCAGCGTGGCGCGCAGTTGCGCTTCCTGGCGCTTGCGGCTGTCGATATCGACGAAAGCGAAGATGTAACCGAGTTCGGGCCGCTCGGGATTGACGGCGCGGCCCTGCACCGCGACCCAGATCGGCTCGCCCTGGCGGCGATACATGTGCAGTTCGAACTCGCACGCGCCGCGCTGGTTGATTTCGCCGTAATGCTCGGCCAGGCTCGCCGCCAGCAATTGGTCGGTCGGATGCGCGAACAACTGGATCTGGCTGGCGAGCGCACCCGGCTCGCAGGCGAGCAGTTCTTCCATCGCCGCGTTGGCCCGCACCGGGCGGCCGTCGCGCACGAACAGCAGCCCGACCAGCGCGGTGTCGAACAGCAACTGGCTCTCGGCCAGCAGGCGCTCGAGCTCCTGCTCCTGCGCGCGGCGCGCGGTGATGTCCTGAAACGTGTAGATCGCCTCGCCGGCGCGCGGCGCCGTCCCCGCACCGGTCTCGACCGCGCGCGCCTGCACCGCGCACCAGATCGGCTGGCCGTCCTTGCGGAACAGCACGACCTCGGCGTGCGTGGTCTCGTTGGCGCGCACCGCCGGCAGCCCGCTCATCGCGGCCAGCAGCCGTTCGGCGCGGTCGTGCGTCAGGTCCCACAGCGACATGCCGATCACTTCGTCGTCGCGGTAGCCGAACATCTGCGCGAATTCGCGATTGGCGAGCAGGATGCGGCCGTTCAGCGTCTGCGCCACCCCGACCGACATCGTCTCCAGCAGCGTCTGCTGGTCGCGCAACGCGACCTGCAACTGTTCCTCCGAGACCTTGCGCTCGGTGAAGTCCTCCAGCACCAGCAGGTAGTGCCGCTCGCCGCCGGCGCCGCTCCAGGCGCGCACCGTGATGCGCGCCCACAGCGTGTGGCCGTCGGCATGGCGCAGGCGGCGATCGCTCTCGACGGCGGCCAGCTGCCCCTGCGCCAGCCGCTCGCGCAGGCGGCGGCTGGCGGCGACGTCCTCCGGATGCATGAACACCGCCGGATCCTGGCCGCGCAGCGACTCGGCGCTACGGCCCAGAAGCGCGCAGGCGGCGCGATTGACCTGCTCGATGCGAAAGCGGCTGTCGAGCAGCAGATTGGCGACCGGGCTTTCCTCGAACAGCGTGCGGAAACGCGCGGCGCTGTCGGCGAGCGCCTCCTCCACGCGCTTGCGATCCGAGATGTCGCGCACCAGCAGGAAGATGAACTCGCGCTCGGCGTGCTCGACCCGCTGCAGCACGACGTCGACCGAAAACTCCGAGCCGAGCCGCGTGCGGTAGCGCGCCTCGCCCTGATACGCGCCGCGCCCGGCGAGCTGCTCCAGGATCTCCGCGTACTTGTCGGCGTCGAGCGTGGTGTCGATCGCCGCCAGCGGCATGCCTTTCAGCGCCTCGCGCGCGTAGCCGAGCCAGGCGAGCGCCGTTTCGTTGGCGTCCACGATGTGACCGGCGCGGTCGATCTCCAGCACCATCTCGCCGGCGGAATCCAGCGCCTGCCGCAGCGCGGCCAGCGAGGTTTCGGCGAAGCGTTCGCGATCGATGCGCTCCGCGGTCACAAACACGCCGTCGAACTGGCCCCGGCCGTCGAACATCGGCGTGCGGCGCACGCGGATCCACGGCCCGGCGGCGTGGCCGGCGCGCTGAAACTGGTACTCGCTCTGCTGGGTCGCGCGCACGCCGCCCGCGCGCATGCGCTCGAGCACCCGCATCGGCTCCGCGTCCGGCGCCAGGCCGAAGGCCTCGACCGGCGAGCGGCCGAGAACCTCCTCGCCGGGCACGCCGAGCATCTGTTCGAGGTGCTCGTTCCAGACCCGAAAGCGCAGCTCGCGATCGAGCACGGCGATGCCGATGCGCGCGGCGGTCAGGATCGTCTGCACGAACTCGTCGGCGTCGCGCGAAGCGCGCAGCGCGTAGCGCGGCACGGTCACGTCGCGCAGCACCGCGGTGGCGTGCGTGCAGCGGCCGCCGCCGTCGCGCTCGGGGCTCAAGCGCACGTCGAACAGTTTCGATCCGGTCGGGTGCGCGACCGTGAACTTGAACCAGCGCGCCTCTTCGCTTTCGAAGAGTTCCTCGAGCTTGGCGCGCCACAGCGGCGCGTAGGCCTCGAAACCGGCGACCTCGTCGACGCGGCGGCCGACGAACGCGGCGCGCGGCAGCGCGGTAGCGCGCGCCAGCGCCGGATTCGCGTACACCACACGCCCGTCGCGATCGAAGCGCAGGATCGCGTCCGGGTTCTCTTCGAAAAACGCCGGCGGCGGCACCGCCGGCGCCGCTGTCGGCAGCGCGTCGGCGATCTGCACCGCGAGTTCGGCGGCACTGTCGGCGGCACTGCGGCGCGGGCGCTTGCCGGCACCGAGCGCCAGCGCGCGCTCGCCGGAGGCGATCGGCGTGGCGGCGGCACCGCGGCGCCGCGTCGACCTCGAATTGCTTTCGGTTTCCGCCACGTGTCTACCGGACGAAGGGCGCGCCGAGAATACTCCAGCGCGCTGTGCGCGGCGCCAACAAGAACGACTTAGCCGAGGTAGTCGAACAGGGACAGCTTGGAGATCGTCGAATAGCTGCGGATCGCGGCCTCCAGCGTCGTCTGCCGCCGCGACAGCTCAGAGATGCCGGCCGCCAGATCCAGATCCTCGACCGCCGACAGCCGGGTACGGTATTCGAGCTGGCGGTCGTCGTTGAGATTCGCATAGGCGTCGAGTTCCGCCAGCGCGGCGCCGACTTCGGCGCGCTTCAGCAACAGGTGGTCGAGTGCCCGATCGACCGACGCCTGCACGCCGCCGAGCGCGGTCTGGAACTGCGCTTCCTGCGCCGCATTGGCCGGGCCATTTTCCAGCGCCTGCACGGCCGTGGCCACCGTGTCGAACACCGATCGAAAGCCCGCCGGCGCGACGGTGAAGGAGTCGCCGTTGGCCGGTGTGCCGCGGATGCCCACCTGCAGGCCGTCGAAGTCGATGGCGGCGGGATTGCTGTAGCTGCCGCTGGCGACGATCGCGCTGTCGCTGGCGCGCACGACCTGGTAGGTGGTGGCGCCGCCGGCGACCGCAAAGACGATCGTGTACGCCGAGCCGGTGACGAGCGTCGGGTCGGTCACCGAACCGGGGTCGATCACGCCGGTGCCCGTGTTGCCGGCGGCCGCGGCGGTGGTGAAGCTGCCGTTGCCGGGACGGATCTTCAGGAACAGCGCGTCGCCGGCGAACTTGACCTGCTGGAAGCGGTCTTTCGAGACCTCGAGCTTCAGCAGCGTGTCGTCGCCGTTGAACGCGGTGGCGAGCCCCGACTGCGAGAAGGGCGCCGCCGTTCCCCGGCTGCCGGCGAACAGGTAGCCGCCGGTGCCGTCGCTCGCGTTCGCCAGCCCCACCATGCGGTCGAAGATGCCGCGCAACTCGCCCGCGATCATCTGCCGCTCGGCATTCGAATAGCCGCCGTTGCCGGCCGCGACCAGCTTTTCGCGCACGTCCTGCAAGGCGGAGATGAAGGAGGCGAGCGTCGATTCCCCCAGGTTCAGCAGATAGCGGGCGTGATCCTGGTTCTCCTTGAACTGCTCGAATTGCGCCAGCGCGGTGCGCGTCGCGGTCGCGTCGGCGGCAGCGATCGGATCGTCGGCCGGCGAATTGATCCGCTTGCCGGAGGAGACGCGCGCTTGCGCTTCGGCGACCTCGCGCTGGCGCGCGAGCAGCGCCAGTTCGCCGCTGCGGAACAGTTCGAAGGTGGAGATGCGTTGCATCGTCGATCCTTACCTCATGATCCCCAGCACTTCGTCGAAGATCGCGCGCGCGGTGGCGATCACCTTGGCCGCGGCCTGGTACTGCTGCTGGTACTGGATCAGCCGCGACGCCTCTTCGTCCAGATTCACCCCGGCCACCGAGCTTTCGGCGGCGAGCGCATCCTCGCGGATCGTGCTCTGGGCGGCGGCGTAGCTCTGCGCGCTCTGCGCGTCCGCTCCGACGCGCGCCACCGCCGCGGCGAAGGCGCC
>DATLZG010000596.1:0-2580 GCA_035574095.1 Burkholderiaceae bacterium
CGGTAGAATGCTCGCCCTCGCCGGCATCGCCTCGCAATGCGCGTCGGCCTCGAGCGCGGTGACGGATGGTCGGTGCCTTGCCGGGTCGTTAGCTCAATTGGTAGAGCAGCGGACTCTTAATCCGTTGGTTGAAGGTTCGAGTCCTTCACGACCCACCACATCGAAGTGCCCGAGTGAGCCCGGTGGCTCTGGGTCTTGCGCGCGACCGCCTGCCAGATGCGCGCGGTGAGCGCTTCGCGCTCGGAGGGCACGGTTGCCGTCATAGCCGCCGATCGAATTCGCCGCGCGCCGCTCTCCCGATGCGGATCGGCCCGCGCCAGGGCTGGGCGGCATCGAGTGGCACGCCGCGCTGCGTGACCCGCAATTCGCCGCGGGCGGTCAACGCACGGGCGACGGTGCGCACGTCGTCGATGCGCGCCCGCCAGCCGTGCGGCCACAGCGCGCGGGCGACTTCCGAGGGGCAGACGCTGGCGCCGTCGGCGCGTGCATCGAGCAGCGCGCGGATCGCGCACGCGATCGCTTCGGCCTCGGCTGGCGCGCGTTCGGCTTTCATCGTTGCCGCTGCGCTGCCGCCCACCGCTGCACGATACGGGCGATGGCCTCCAGCCCATCGGTCAGCGCCGCTGGCCCCGGCTGCAGGATCTCGGCCGACTTGATTTCGTGCAGTTCGCCATCGCGCACGGCGGGAATCGCGTCCCAACCGGGCCGCGCCGCCACCCGCTCGGGGCGGAACTTCTTGCCGCACCAGGAGCCGATCACGAGGTCCGGCGCCCGCCGCACGGTTTCGGCTCCGTCGGCGACGATGCGGTCCTTGGCGTGCGGCCGCAGCGCGAGCTCCGGATAGATGTCGTCGCCGCCGGCCAGTTGCACCAGCTCCGATACCCAGCGGATGCCGCTGATCATCGGTTCATCCCATTCCTCGAAGTACACGCGCGGCCGGCGCGGCAGTGCCGCCGCCGCCTGCGCGATCTGCGCGTGCCGCGCGCAGGTGGCGGCGATCCAGCGCTCGGCACGTTCGCTGGCGCCGACCAGCGCCGCCACCCAGCGCAGCGTGGCGAAGATTTCCTGCACGCTGCGTTGATTGGTCACCAGCACGTTGAGGCCGGCGCGGATCAGCTTCTCGGCGAACGCCGCCTGCAGATCGGAGAAGCCGATCACCAGATCGGGCTGCAGTTCGAGGATCTTGTCCAGCTTGCCGTCCAGGAAATGCGCGACGCGCGGCTTTTCGTGCCGCGCCTGCGGCGGACGCACCGTGTAGCCGCTGATACCGACGATGCGGTCCTGCTCGTCGAGCAGGTACAGCCACTCGGTCGTTTCTTCGGTCAGGCAGACGATGCGCCGTGGGCCGGTCACGGACGCCCTCCGAACAGGCGGTCGAGGTAGGCGGCGCCGAAGGCGGTTTGCAGTCGATCTGCGAGCGCGTCGAAGGCCGGCGGCCGCACCGCGACGCCCAGCATCGCCAAGGTCAGCGCCGCATTTTCCAGCGCGCCGTGGGCGGCGATGCCCAGCACGCTGCCAACTTGCCAGCCCAGCGGCTCGCCATGGGAGTCGCGCAGCGCCGCCGCCGCCGGTGCGCGCGGCTCGGTGCGCCCGCAGCGGATCTCATAGCCGCCAAAGCGCAGTCCGGACCATGCGAGCCAGGGCGCCGCGAGCGTCTCGAAGCGATAGTCGCCGCGTTGCAGCCGCTTGCCAGGCGCGAACGCGGTGGCGAGCGGCAGCAGCGCGAGCCCCTCGGCCGCCTCGCAGCGCAGGCCGTCGTAGCCGTGCGGATCGTGCAGCCGCTCGCCCAGCATTTGCAGTCCGCCGCAGATGCCCAGCAGAGGCCGGCCCGCCAGCGCCCAGGCGCGCAGCGCGGCATCCAAGCCCTGCGCGCGCAGCCAGAAAAGATCCGAGATCGTCTGCTTGGAGCCCGGCAGCACGGCCAGATCTGCGCCCTCGATTTCTTGCGGCGCGCGCACCCAGCGCAGGCGCGCTCCGCTGGCGGCCAGGGCGGAGAATTCGTCCAGATTGCTCGCGCGCGGAGCGGCGATCACCGCCACCGTGGGCCCATGCCCGCCGGGCGCATAAGCGGGCCCGTCTTCTTCCGGCAGGCCGTGGCTTGGAATCATCGGCAGCACCGCCACGCACTCAACGCCCGTCTTTTGCTCCAGCCATTGCGGCCCCGGAGCGAGCAGCGCCGCGTCGCCGCGAAAGCGGTTCAGCAGCACCGCGCGCACCAGGGGCCGCAGATCCGGCGGCAGCAGCTCGAGGGTGCCGACCGCATGCGCGAACGCGCCGCCGCGGTCGATGTCCACCACCAGCAAGGCGACCGTCTCGGCGCGCGCCGCCGCCCAGCGCGCGGCTTCCAGGTTCACGTAGTCGCAGTCGGCCAGGTTGATCTCCGCCGGCGAGCCGGCGCCTTCGATGATCAGCACTTCGTGTGCGGCGGCCAGCCGTTCGAAGCTTTCGCGCGCCGCCTCCGCGAGCTGCGGGCTGCGCGCGCGCCAAGGAAGCGCCCCGAGATCGCGCCGTACCCGCCCGTGCACGATCACCTGGCTGGCCGTGTCCGCTTCCGGCTTCAGCAGCACCGGGTTGTGGTCG
>DATLZG010000597.1:0-2577 GCA_035574095.1 Burkholderiaceae bacterium
CGCCGGCCTCGGTCGAATTGTTGACCCGCCTGAAGGTGTGGCCGCAGATCGATTCCGCCCGCGTGCAGCCGGTGGCGCGCATGCGCGTGTTCGGCGACGCCGGCGCGGAACTGGAGTTCGACGCCTACGGCGCCGCGGTCGAACGGCTGGCGACGATCGTCGAGGAAAGCGAGCTGCTGCGCGTGCTGGCGGCCGCCTGCGCGTACGCGGGCGGCCTGCGGCGGTTCGAGTCCGCGTTCGTCGCGCTCGCGCCGGCGCAGCGGGCGGCGCGCGTGACGTTCGCCGACGGCGCGGCCTGGCATGCGAAGCTGGTGATCGGCGCCGACGGGGCGAACTCCGCCGTGCGGGCCGCGGCCGGCATCTCGGCATACGAGCAGCCGTACGGGCAAACGGCGGTGGTGGCGAACTTCGCCGCCGAGTGCGCGCACGACGCGACGGCCTACCAGTGGTTCACCGACGAAGGCGTGGTGGCGCTGTTGCCGCTGCCCGATTGGGACGGCAGGCCGGCGGTGTCGCTGGTCTGGTCGGCACCTGCTGCGCTCGCGCAGGAACTGCTGGCCGCGGCGCCGGCGGCGCTGGCCGAGCGCGTCACGCAGCGAACGGCAGCAACGCTGGGCACGCTGGCGCCGCTCGGGGCGGCCCGAGGTTTCGCGCTGCGGCGGCTGGCCGCGGCGCACCTGATCGCGCCCCGCGTCGCGCTGGTGGGTGACGCGGCCCACGTCGTGCACCCGCTCGCGGGCCAGGGACTGAACTTGGGCCTGGGAGACGTGTCCGAGTTGCTCCGAGTGCTGGGCAGCCGCGAGTCTTTTCGGGACATCGGGGATACCGTGCTGCTGCGACGCTACGAACGGGCGCGCGCCGAGCCGATCGGGCTGATGCGTTTCACCACCGACGCGTTGGCGAAGCTGTTCGGAATCGACGATCCGCTGGCGCGCCGCGTGCGCAACACGGGGCTGGGACTGGTGAACCGGCTGCCGCCTCTGAAGCGCGCCTTGATCCGGCAGGCGCTCGGCTGAAGGCCTTTTCTTTGCGAGAGAGACGACGATGCTCAAACTGTTGGCCGCCTGTGCGGCACTGATCGCAGGCGCCGCCGCGGCGCAATCCCCACCGGCAGAAGCGGCCAAGGGCGGCGAGGCGCGCAAGGCGGCCGCCGTCGAAGACCAGATCCGCCAACGGGTCGAGGCGCGTCTGAAAGCCAAGGTCGATTCGGTCACGCGCATGCCTTTCGGGCTGTACGAGGTGGTGCTCGGCACCGAGGTGCTGTACGTCGACGCCGCGGTCAATTACTTCATCGCGGGCCGCGTGTTCGACGCCCGCACGCGCGAGGACCTGACGCAGAAGAAGCGCGACGAACTGCTGCGGGTGGACTTCGCCGCGTTGCCGCTCGAGCAGGCGGTCAAGATCGTGCGCGGCAACGGCAGCCGCACGCTGGTGACTTTCGAGGACCCGAACTGCGGCTACTGCAAGAAGCTGTACCGCGACCTGCGCAACATGAAGGACGTGACCGTCTACACGTTCCTGTATCCGATCCTGTCGCAGGACTCCTACGAGAAGGCGAAGAACATCTGGTGCGCGAAGGACCGCGCGGCCGCGTGGGACGAGTACATGGGCGACGGCAAGGCGCCGCCCGCGGCCGCGCCCGATTGCAAGCATCCGCTGCAGCAGTTGCTGGCGCTCGGGCAGAAGCTCGACGTCAACGGCACGCCGACCATCGTGTTCCCGGACGGCAGCCGCGTGCCGGGCGCGGTGCCGCTGGAGAAGATCGAAGAACGGTTGAGCGCGGCCAAGCGCTGAGCGCAGGGCGCGCCGGCGCGCGCCGGAGAGACGCCGAACGCGCCAAGGGGGCAGACGCCTCGCCTGCGGCGCGCCGACCGCCGCCGCGCTCCAGGTCCGCGCGGTCGGCGGCTACCGCAGCAACTGCTCGGGCCGCATCCCCTTCGGCACCAGCAACCAGGCCTGCACGTCGTGCCGCTGGCGGCCGGCCAGTTCGCCGGCTTCGCGGCCCGTACCCCAGAACAGATCGAAGCGCAGCGGGCCGCGGATCGCGCCGCCGGTGTCCTGCGCCAGCACCAGCCGAACCAGCGGCGTGCCGCTGGCCGGATGTTCGCTGCGGATGACAAGCGGCGCGCCGGCCGGCACGAACTGCGGATCGGCCGCCACCGATACGCCGGCGGTCAGCGGCACGCCCAAGGCGCCGACCGGCCCCGCGTCCGGGTCGCCGAGCGGCAGCTCGCGGAAGAACACGTAGCTCGGGTTGGCGTCCAGCAGCTCGCGCACGCGCTGCGGATTGGCGCGCGCCCAGGCCGCGATGCCCTGCATCGACGCTTGCGCCAGCGTCAATTCGCCGCGCTCGATCAGCCACGCGCCGATCGAGCGGTACGGATGGCCGTTGGTGTCGGCGTAGCCGACGCGCACCACGCTGCCGTCCGGCAGCCGCACGCGCCCGGAGCCCTGCACGTGCAGGAAAAACGCTTCGATCGCGTCGTCCACCCAGAGCAGCTCTTGCCCGCGCAGCCGCCCGTTGCCGTCGATCTCGCCGCGCGACCAGTACGGCACGACGCGCTTGCCGCGTTCCTC
>DATLZG010000598.1:0-8620 GCA_035574095.1 Burkholderiaceae bacterium
CGCATTCGACCGTGATGCGGTGGCGGCCGGCGGACAATGCGCTGGCTTCGTCGGCGAGTGCGTGCACGAGCCGTGGCACGTCGACGGTTTCTTCGGCCACCGGGTTTTCCTGCGATTCCAGCTGCGACAGCATCAGCAGGTCCTCGACCAGGCGGTTCATCCGCAGCGCCTGCTCGTGCATCAGGCGCAGGTGATGCATGCGCGTCGCTTCCAAGGGAGGATCCGAGTCGAGCAGCGTTTCAAGGAAGCCGTTGACGACCGTCAGCGGCGTGCGCAGTTCGTGCGAAACGTTGGCGATGAAGTCGCGCCGCATCGCGTCGACGCGCTCGCTTTGCGTGACGTCGCGCGTCAGCACGATCGATCGGTCCGCTTCGAATTCGATCACCTGCACCGACAGCACCAATCCGGGATTGGCGAGCGGCCGGAACACCAGCGGCGCGTCGAAGGCGCCCGATGTGAAGTAGGCGACGAACTGCGGATCGCGGACCAGATTGGTCAGACGCAGGCCGGCATCGGCCGTGAGCTTGATCCCGAGGTGCCGCTCGGCTACCGGATTGCACCATTCGATCTGCAACTGCGCATCGACCAGCACGATGCCCTCCGGCAGCGCGCTGATCGTCCTGCGGAACCGCTGCTCGTTGTCCGCCAACCGCCGTTCGTTCAACTCGCTGGCGCGCCGGCTCTTGTACAGACGCGAGAACACGGCAGACCACGTGCCCAGGCCCTCGGGCACGGTATCCGGTGACGGCCGCTCCAGCCAGGCGCCGAGAACCGCGAGGTAGTAGAGATGGAAAGCGAGCAGCGCACCGAAGCCGATCAGCGCGAACCACAGTCCGGCTCGGTCGCCGAAGAAATACGCGACGACCAGTGCCGCCACGCCGAGCAGCGCAAGTCGCACCAGCGCCGGCGCGACGATGCGGATGCGCTGGCCGAATCGCTCGCCCATGCGAGCAGTCTACTGTTCCGGCCGCGCCGCCAGCCGGTAGCCGAGACCGCGCACCGTTTGTATCAGGTGCTGCGCGCCGGCGGCCGCCAGCGCCTTGCGCAGCCGTAGCACGTGCACGTCGACCGTACGCTCCTCGATGAAAACGTGGTCGCCCCATACGCTGTCGAGGAGCTGGCTGCGCGAGAACACGCGCTCGGCATGTCCGGCAAGGAATTTCAGCAGCTTGAACTCGGCCATACCCATCTTGATCGGGCGATCCTCGACCCGCACTTCATGGCGCGCCGGGTCGATGATCAACGGGCCGTAGCGGATCTCCTCGCCGCTGTGCTCCGGCGCGCGACGCCGAAACACGGCGCGCACGCGCGCCACCAGCTCGCGCGGGGAAAACGGCTTGACGACGTAATCGTCGGCGCCGGCGTCGAGGCCGGTCACGCGGTCGCCCTCGGCGCCCTTGGCCGTCAGCATGATGACCGGGAGCTGGCGCGTGCGCTCGTCGCCGCGCAGCTCGCGCAGCAGCTCGATGCCGGAGCGGTCCGGCAACATCCAGTCGAGGATCACCAAGTCGGGCAAGGCGGCACGGATCGACTCTTGAGCGGTTCGCACCGAATCGGCGCGCCGCGCCGTGAACCCCTGATTGGAGCAGGCGAAAGCGATCAGCTCCTGGATCGCGGGTTCGTCTTCAACGATCAGAATGCTTGTCGCCATCAGCGCGATTGCGCGACCGTGCGCTCGACGTCGTCGGGCGACATGTGCTTCACGTCCGCGCCCTGAGCGATGAAGATCACATGCTCGGCGATGTTCTTCGCGTGATCGCCGATACGCTCGATCGCCTTGGCCGCCCACACGGTGTCGATCGATGCCGAAATCGAGCGCGGGTCCTCCATCATGAACGTCACCAACTGGCGCAGGATCGCGCGGAAGCGTTCGTCCACGCCGGCGTCGTCGCGAATGATCGCCGCCGCCTCCTGCGTATCGAGCCGCGCGAACGCGTCCAGCGAACGCCGCAGCAACGCGTGGGCCACGTCGCCGGATGCGCGCACGTCCGGAATGCGGTTGACGCGCGCAGTGCTCGCCTTCTCGCGCAGCCACTTGGCGGCGCGCGCGATCTTGGTCGCCTCGTCGCCGATGCGCTCCAGGTCGGTGATCGCCTTTGCCACGCCCATGATCATGCGCAGATCGCCCGCGGTCGGCTGCCGGCGCGCGATCACGTGGTTCACCAGGCGGTCCAGGTCGATCTCCAATTCGTTGACGCGCCGATCGGCTTCGATCACCGCGTCGGCGAGCTGGACGTCGGCACGCTCGAAGGCGTCGAGTGCCATTTTGATCTGCGCTTCGACCATGCCGCCCATCTGCAACACGCGCGAGCGCATCGCTTCGAGTTCCTGGTCGTACTGCTTGGAGAGATGTTCGCCGCCGGTCATATGCGCTCGCCTCGCCCGCCTAGCCGAATCGGCCGGTGATGTAGTCCTCGGTCTGCTTTTTCTTCGGACGGATGAAGATCTGGTCGGTATCGCCGAACTCGACCAATTCGCCCAGGTACATGAAGGCCGTGTAGTCGGAGCAGCGCGCCGCCTGCTGCATGTTGTGGGTGACGATCAGAATCGTCACCTTCGACTTCAGGTCGGACATCAGCTCCTCGATCGATGCCGTGGCGATCGGATCGAGCGCCGAAGTCGGTTCGTCGAACAGCAGCAACTCCGGATCGGTGGCGAGCGCGCGCGCAATGCACAGCCGCTGCTGCTGACCCCCGGACAAATTGAAGGCGAGGTCGTTCAGCCGGTCCTTGACTTCGTCCCACAGCGCGGCACCGCGCAGCGCCTGTTCGACCTTCTCCTCCAGCAGCCGCCGGTTCCGCTCGCCGCGCACGCGCAGACCGTAGGCGACGTTCTCGAAAATCGACTTCGGGAACGGATTGGGCTTCTGAAACACCATCGAGATGCGCATCCGCACCTCGATCGGATCGACCTTGCGGTCGAGCAGGTTGGTGTCGTCCGGGTACAGCCGGATATCGCCGGCGTAACGGTTGCCCGGATACAGGTCATGCATCCGATTGAAGCAGCGCAGGAACGTCGACTTGCCGCAGCCCGACGGGCCGATCAACGCGGTCACTTTGCGCTCGTGCACCGGCATAGACAGGTGCTTGAGCGCGTGGAAATCGCCGTAATAGAAGCTCAGGTCTTTGACTTCGGCCTTCAGCGGAGCCGGATTGGCGCTCATACTTTTTCTTTCACCACTTGATGCGCTTGCGCAGCCGGTAGCGCAGCCAGATGGCCAAGCCGTTCATCGCCAGAGTCATCAGCACCAAGACGAACCCGGCCGCCGCGGCGTTCTGATGGAATGCCGCCTCCGGGCGCGACGTCCAGTTGAACATCTGAATCGGCATCACCGTGAACGGCGAAAACAGCCACTCGAAGCTGACGAATGGCGGCGTGCCCGTCAGCGGCGCCGGCGGCAGGAAGGCGATGAAGGTGAGCGCGCCGATCGTGATCACCGGCGCAGTTTCCCCGATCGCGCGCGCCATGCCGATGATCACGCCGGTCAGGATGCCGGCCGACGAGTACGGCAGGATGTGGTCCCGCACGGTTTGCCATTTCGTCGCGCCCAGCGCATACGCGCCCTCCCGTATCGACTGCGGAATCGAGCGGATGGCCTCGCGCGTCGCGACGATCACCACCGGCAGGATCAGCAGCGCCAACGTCAATCCGGCCGACAGAATGCTTTGCCCGAGCCCGAATTGGTAGACGAACAGGCCGAGCGCCAGCAGCCCGTACACGATCGAAGGCACACCGGCCAGGTTGGTGATGTTGATCTCGATGATGTCGGTCGCGAAGTTCTTGCGCGAATACTCCTCCAGATAGACGCCGGCGCCGACGCCGAGCGGCACCGCCACGACCGCGGTCACGATCATCACCAGCGTCGAGCCGACCCAGGCCGACAGAATCCCCGCCTGTTCCGCCCGTCGCGACGGGAAGCTGGTGAAGAAGTCCACGCTCAGCCGCGGAACACCCTGGATCGCCATGTCGACGAATAGCGCGAGGAAGGTCAGCACGCCCACCATCAACGCCAGCACGCCGATAACGCCGAACGCGATGTCCCAGCGCTTGCGGCTGGCGATCATCGCCCGGATCGGCGCCAAGTCGCGCGCGGGCTCGGGGGCCGCGACAAGCGCCATCAGTACGCCTCCCGGAAGCGCCGCCGCAGGCTGTAGCCGAGAATGTTGAAGAACAGGGTCAGCACGAGCAGCGTCAGCCCGGCGGCAAAGATCGTCTGGTAGCCGATCGAACCGTGCGGCAGGTCACCGAGCGCCACCTGCACGATGTACGCGGTGATGGTCGCGGCCGGCTCCAGCGGATTGAACGTCAGATTCGGTTGCATGCCGGCGGCGACCGCCAGGATCATCGTCTCGCCGACCGCCCGCGAGATGCCAAGGATGTAAGCCGACGCGATGCCGGAGAAAGCCGCCGGCACGACGACCTTGATGGCGGTCTGGAAGCGCGTCGCACCCATCGCGTACGAGCCCTCGCGCAGGCTCATCGGCACCGCGCGCATTGCGTCCTCGCTGATCGAGCTGACGTACGGAATGATCATGATCCCCATCACCAGGCCGGCGGACAGGATGTTGAAGCCGCCGAGCTGCGGCATGAACTTCTGCAGCAGCGGGGTGACGAACAGCAATGCGAAGTAGCCGTAGACGATTGTTGGCACACCGCCAAGAAGTTCGAGAAAAGGCTTGGCAATCTCGCGCACGCGAAACGGCGCGAACTCCGACAGGTAGATGGCGATCACGGTGCCGAGCGGAATCGCGATCGCCAGCGCGACGAGTGAGCTCGTCAGCGTACCCGACAAGAGAACGACGATGCCGAAGTGGGCGTCGTCGAACAACGGCGTCCACTGGGTGTCGGTCAGAAAGTCGCGCAGCGGGACGTGGCGGAAGAACTCGACCGACTCGCTGATCAGTACGTAGACGATGCCCAGCGTGACGAGCACCGAGACCGACGCCGCCGCGAACAGCGTCAGTTCGATCGCCTTCTCGATGGCGAGCCGTCGCCGGCGGTACGTCAGGCGGTAACTGGTCGACCCAGGGGCGGGCACGTGAGTAGAAACGGTACCAGGAGCAGCGGCCGACATGGTCGCCTGACGCGTAGTCTAAGTGATGGAATTTTACGGGCGGAGCCGCGGCGGCCCCGCCCGAATGGCCCTTAGAGGCTGGCTTCGCGCTTCAGCAGTTCTTCGATCGTGATGCCGACCTCAGGAATGCCACCGAACGCCGTGCCCTTTTTGCCCTTCTGGACGTGCTCCCACGCGGTTTTGTACGCCTTGTCCGGCAGCGGCACGTACTTGACTTCCTTCGCCAGCTTCGCGCCGTGCGTCATGTAGTACTCGACGAACTCGCGCACCTCGGGGCGCGCCATCGACTTCACGTTGACGTAGATGAAGATCGGGCGCGCCAGTGGTTCGTACGTGCCCTTGATCACCGACTCGAGCGAAGGCTCGACCGCCTGCCCCTTGCTGTTGACGATCGGCACCGCGCGCAGCTTGTCCTTGTTCTCCGCGAAGTACGCATAACCGAAGTAGCCGATCGCATTGATGTCGCGCGACACGCCCAGCACCAGCACGTTGTCGTCCTCGCTGGCGGTGTAGTCGCCGCGGCTGGACTTGGCCTTGCCGACGATCGCCTCGGTGAAGTAGTCGAACGTGCCCGAGTCGGAACCGGCGCCGAACAGTTTCAGCGGCGCGTCGGGCCAAGCGGGATTGATCTGGTTCCAGCGCGTGATCTTGCCTTGCGCGGCCGGCTCCCACATCTTCTTCAGCTCGGCGACCGTGAACTGCTTGATGAAGTTGTTCTTCGGATTGACCACCACGGTCAGCGCGTCGAAGGCCACCGGCAACTCGTAGTATTCGATGCCTGCGGCACGGCAGTCTTCCATTTCCTTCTTCAGGATCGGCCGCGAAGCGTTCGAGATGTCGGTCTCGCCGCGGCAGAACTTCTTGAAGCCACCGCCGGTGCCGGAAATGCCCACGGTGACCTTGACCGCGCCCTTCTTCAGTTTCTGGAAGTCTTCGGCGACCGCTTCGGTCACCGGGAACACGGTGCTCGAGCCGTCGATCTTCACCACCTGCGCCGCCGCCGGCGCCGCAGCGGCAAAGCCGGCCGTCACGGCCACCGCGGCCGCGAACAGTGACAGTCGGGATTCAAGTTTCATGCAACCTCCGCTCGTTGGTCGAACTGCAACGCCGGCAGTCTATGCAGCGTCGATGACAACTCAGTGACACGGATCGGTTGCCTGTCATCATCGGGTCATGAGCCGCGAAAATCATCTCGCCGTATGAACGGCCCCTATAACGTCCTTTTCCTTTGCACGGGCAATTCGGCGCGGTCGATCATGGCCGAGGTGCTGCTGAACGCCATGGGCGGCGACCGTTTTCGCGCCTTCAGCGCCGGCAGCCGGCCCAAGGGCGAAGTCCACCCGGTGGCGCTCAAGTTGATCGAGAAGAACCGCCTGCCCACTGCCGGTTTGCGCAGCAAGAGTTGGGACGAGTTCGCGCGCCCAGGCGCGCCGCCCTTGCACTTCGTGTTCACGGTCTGCGACAACGCCGCCGGTGAAGTTTGCCCGGTGTGGCCGGGCCAACCGCTGACCGCGCATTGGGGTATCCCGGATCCGGCCGCCGCAAGCGGAACGCCGGCACAGATCGAAAAGGCGTTCGCCACGGCCTTTGAACAGTTGCAGCGGCGAATCTCTCTGTTCACGAGCCTGCGGCTGACCGCGCTGGACCGTCTGGCGCTGCAGGACGAGCTCGATCAGATCGGCCGCATTCGCGATTCCGCCGAATAGCGGTCCGCCGGCTCGGGCTTGCGACGAGCGGACACGATTCCCTCCTGTTGAGCCGAGCCGCGGATTACGCGCCTGCGTGAGTGACCGCGCCCGGCCTCAACCTTTTCGCGCGATACCTGACGCTGTGGGTCGCGCTGGGCATCGTCGCCGGCGTCGCGCTCGGGCGGCTCTCTGCCGCTCTTGAGCCGACGATCGGCCGACCCGAGGTCGCGCACGCGAACCGGCCGGTCGGAGTGCTGATCTGGCGATGATCGTCCCGCCGCGGCTCCGGATCGACTGCGGCGCCTTCGATCAAGTCAGAAGCCACATGCGCGGCGTCGCAGTGCGTCGTTCGTCACGTGGGCGGTCATGCCCTCGTCGATGGCGCGACTCGCCTGGGTCTTCATTTGTCACGTATTCGCCCCCGTTCTGCTGGCAGCGCAGCTCGACAGCAATGCGGCCGGTCTGATCCTGCTCCCCGCCGCGCCGTGCATGGCAATGGCGTTTGTCTGCAGCCGGCTCACGAACGGCGATCCGTATTCACGCTGACCGAGGTCGCGCTGAACGATCCGATCATGCTCTTTGCGTTTGCGCCGATCGCGGCGCTGCTGCTCGGCGCCTCGGCAATCGCGGTGTCCTGGCGCACGCTCTTTATCGCCGTCGCGAAAAGCATCGCGCTCCCCTTCGTCATCGCGCAAGCGCTGCGCGCACGGGTAGGGGCGCGCGGCGGACGGCCGGCGCGCGACGCCCTGCTCGCTTGCTCGGGCCCTTGGCCCGACGCCGCCTCGCTGGCGACGTTCGTGCTGCCGTTCACCTTTCAGGGCGAACCGATCCTGCGTGAGCAATTGGCCATTGCGATGCTGGCGGGGCCGCTCCTGCTGCAGGTGTTCTTCATCGCTGGCCTCGAATGCCGGCCGAACCGGAACGTGGGCGAGAAACACTCGGTCGCCGGACCTTCGGCGCTGATCGGCGCGTCGGACTTTTTCGAACTGGCGGTGGCGGCTGCGATCAGTTTGTCCGGCTTCGGGTTCGGTGCCGCACGGGTCACCGTGGTCGGCGTGCTGATCGAGGCGCCGCTATTGCTCTTGGTGGTGCGCGTGGTCAACGCCAGGGGCGGCCGCTATCGCGGTAACGGCGCCCGCGCACAGTCGCCTCCGTGATCGTTACGTAGCGGTAACGCGCCGCCCGACTCCGCTGCGCGGCCGGCCACCGGTCGGTAACCGTTGCCGATCGCCAATGCTGCGCGAAGCGGCGCATTGACGCGCAGCACCGCTCGACCCATCAAGAGCTTACGAGCCGGCGTCCCTCCTTTCGGCACGCGGACGCCTCCTCGGCACGGGGGTTGCTGTTACCCAGGCGGTTTCACCGCCCGACGCAGGCGGACTCGGCGCACGCGACCCATGCCAGCAGCGGACTCGATCGACCTTCGGCCCGACGGCAACCTTCGCCTGCGCGAAGGCGCCTGCCTTCCACTGCGCAGCGCCTTTGGCGGCTGCCGGGCATGCGCGGACGTCTGTCCGGTGCAGGCGCTGCAAGTCGAGATCGAACGTCTGTCGGCCAGCGACGCCTGCATCGGGTGCGGACGCTGCGTCGCGGTCTGCCCCAACGAAGCGCTTGAAATCGACGGGTTGGAGTCGCTCGGCGCTGCCACGCAGTCTGCGGCGGAGATGGTCGTGCGGCTCGAATGCTCACGCGTGCCGGACGACGAGGACCGACCGGGAACCGTGCGAGTTCCCTGCCTCGGTGCCGTCTCGACCGGCTGGCTCGTGCAATTGCAGGCGCACGCCGGGGACCGCCCGGTGCATGTCATCGATCGCGGCTGGTGCGCGACTTGCCCGGCCGGCGGGCAAGCAAGGCACCC
>DATLZG010000599.1:0-3748 GCA_035574095.1 Burkholderiaceae bacterium
GGCTCCAGCGAATCAATTGCACGGTGGGCCCGATCGACAACAAGCCCACCGCCGAACTCGGAACTCGTTTCCGCGAGCGCCGAGGCGGCGCCGGCACGCTCGGGCGGCGCGGCGGGGTTCAGCACCGTCAGGTCCATCGCATACACCAGGCAAGGCAGCGCGATGACCGCAAGCCCGATCCATTCACGGCGCGTGGCCTTGCCCGGATGTTTCACGAGGTCGCCCCCGAATGCGAGGTTTATGCAGCTTTGACTACGACTTACGGCAGCCGAGGCGCGCAGCCACTTTAGATGGCCGGGGCTACGCGGGTTTGCGCGGCGGCTGCGCGGCCATCTTGCGCTCAACTCCTCGCGCGTGCCTACGGGCACGCGACTGCGGCCGTCTCGCGCAACCTGCCGCGCGCATCCGCGCGCGCAAATCCCGCGTCCCTCGTGAAATATCCGGGCTTGCCCGGCGTTCGCGTGCCCGCTGTCTGCGCCTCGCGCACGGTCATGCCTCCACGATCACGTCGAACCCGCCGTAGATCAGCCGCTGGCCGTCGAACGGCATCGGGTTCACATCCGGCCGCAGGCGCGCATCGGCCATCACCTTCCGCATCCCTTCGTCGCGCGCCTTGCGCGGCGGCCAGACGATCCACGAGAAAACCACCGTCTCGTCGTCCTTGCGCTTCACGGCCATCGGAAACGACGTCACCTTGCCCTCGGCCACGTCGTCACCCCAGCACTCGACGACTCTGAGCGCACCGTGCTCCCTGAACACGGCCGCGGCGGCTTCGGCGTGCTTGCGGTACTTCTCTCGATTGGACGTGGGAACGGCGGCGACGAAACCATCGACGTACGGCATGGCAGACCTCCTTTGCAGTTCGAGCGGCAATTCGCTCGCGTTGGGTAGTCGATCGGCACCGCCGCGGATCGACACCGAGGCGGCGCGGCGGCGCGCATCGGATAGTCGTCAGGCCGGCGCATCGGTGACGTGCCGGTGCTGGACCACGTCGATGCCGACTCCGTTCGGATCGACGATCACGAAGTGACGATCGCCCCAGGGCTCGTCGCGCAGCTCCAACTCGATCGGAAGCCGCAGCGACTTGATGCGCGCGTACTCCGCATCGACGTCCGCTACGTCGACGGCGATCCACACGCCTTGCCCGTTGAACGCCGGGCGGAAGATGGCTGGTTGCGACGCCAGAGCGGGCCGCATGAAGCCGAGCTCGCTGGTACCCAATTGCAGCAACACGAACCAGTCGTCCTCGCCTTCGTAAAGCACTTGGCAGCCGAAGACGCGGACATAGAACTCTTTCGATTCCCGCACTCTGTCGGTGACCACGCCACACCAGAACTTCATGATCGGCTCCTGCTCGAATCGAGTGAGCCGGCAGTGTGTTCGCCGACCGGGACCGCGTCTTGTACGAATGCGACACGCGCGCGCGCCCGCGCGGGCGGCAGCCCGACAAAGCGCGTGAACTCATGGGTCATGTGGCTTTGGTCCGCGTATCCGAGGTCGGCGGCGATCTGCGCCAGCGGCAGGTTCGAGCGGGCCAACAGCGCCACGGCGCGGCGGACCCTGACGATCTGCGCGAACGTCTTGACCGGCAGACCGACGGCGTCCAGAAAGCGTCGCTCCAGTTGGCGGCGGCTCGTGCCGTAAAGGTCGGCCAGCGCGGAAACGCGCCAAGCGCAGGGCGTCGTTTCAAGGGTTCGAATCACGGCGTCGATTCGGCTCTCGCGGGGAGGTCGTCGCGCGAGATGCGCGAGCAGCACCGTATCCAGGCGCTCGAACAACAAACCGGTGGCGATCGCTGCGGCGGCGTCGAGCAGGCACGGCACCCACGGCCCGGCGGCGGGCTGAACCGAGTCCGTCAGTTCGCGGGCGGGCGCGTCCAGGAAGTGGCGGCTGTGGCCGGGTTTGAATCGAATGCCCAGGTAGTGCGTGCCGATGTCGAGCGCGATGTCCGTTCGGTGCGTAGTGGAACCGAATGCGGCCGCCCGCAGCGTCGCTGCGCCGATCTCGACGACGACATCCACCGCCCCGTCCGGCACGATGCAGTACGTCGCATCGCCGTTGTCCAGACTCAGCCAGTAGTGGTCGACGTGCGCGCGCAAAGCGACGGCCGGGCGCCGTCTCTGCATGGCACCGGCCGGCCGGGCTGCGCCACCGGCCGCGTGCGGAGCCTTTCCGTACTGCATGCGCGATCCGCCTCGCACTCGCCGCGCGCGTCGATCTCAGGCGACGGCCGCAGCGGGCGCGGCTGCCTGAGCCGGTCCAGCCGCGTGGAGCGCCCTCAGAGTCAGACCGCGGCGCCGAAATCGGTTCATCGCAAGCGCTCCAATTTGCCCTTGCGCTTGACGATGTTCTTGTAGTCCCACTGTATCGCGCGGGATTCGGACAGCCACGCGCGCAAGCGGACCGTGTCGATCTGCTCGGCGGACGTGTACCGTGCCTCGGCTGCCTTGAACTTCCCTTCTTTCGCCAGACCCGGCGTCGCAAACGACTGTCCGCTCCAGAACAGCAGACGCACGCTGTCCTTCAATCTGCTGTAGCCGACGATCGGGTTGCCGTCCAGGAACCAGACCGGGTGTCCGTGCCACAGCTTGTTCTCGGCCTCCGGCAGGCCGCGCTCGATCTCGCCCGCCAGCAGGTCGCAGATCTGCCGCTCGGCGGCGGCCTGCGATTCGTTGTACTTCCTGGTATCGGCATCAAGCACCGCGCCCTCCTGCGCTCGTACGATCGCGAGCCTTGCTGCGTCGAATTGCGCGCCGGTTGCGGTCGCGCATCGCGTCGGTTACATCGGTAACCGCTCGCGCCCTTCGGCACGGTCGGCCGACCGGCACGATCGCCGCGCGGCGTGGCCGCTTGCGCTCACGCCGACTTCAGCAGCTCCGTGTAGCGCCGCTGCATCTCTTCCGGCGTGACCGCTTCGATGGCATGACCGATGTTCCAGCGGTGGCCGAACGGATCGCGGACGCAGCCGGAGCGTTCGCCGTAGAACTGATCCTGCGGTGCCATTTCCAGTGTGGCGCCTTCCTGCAATGCGCGCGCGATCACCGCGTCGGCATCGTCCACGTGCAGATGGATCGTGACCCCCGTGCCGCCGATCGCCTGCGGGCCGCGGATGCCGTATTCGGGGTACTCGTCGGACAGCATCAGCGTCACCGGGCCGAACTCGAGTTCGGCATGGCCGACGCGGCCACTCGGTTCGGTGAGGGGGAACTTCCCGCGCGCACCGAACGCGCGCACGTAGAAGTCGATCGCCGCCGCGGCATGCGCGACGTGCAGGTAGGGAAACAGCTCGTGGATCATGGCTCGGCTCCGCGCGATAAATGCGCACGCACTGTAGCCGCACGGCCTGCCGCAGTCTTGAAGGAAATTGACCTCGACGCGGCACGAGCACGTGATGCGCGCGTAGCGGCGCGAGCTGCCGGTAACGCTGCGGCGTCACGCCGGTGAAGCGGCGGAACTCGCGCGCGAAGTGCGCTTGGTCGCCGTAGCCGGCGGCAAGCGCGACTTCGCACCACGCCGGACGGTCGGCGCGCGCAGCGAGATATAGCGCGCGCCGAAACCGCAGCACGCGCGCATACGCCTTCGGCCCCAGCCCGACCGCGCGTTTGAACAGCGCGACGAAGTGCCGATGGCTATAGCCGCTGGCGCGCGCCACGTCTCCCGCGTGCGCGCCGCCGGCCAGCGCGCCGAGCGCCTGCGCGATGGCCGGGTGCTCGGCATCACCTTCGGCAGCACCGGCGTGACGGGTGCC
>DATLZG010000600.1:0-3936 GCA_035574095.1 Burkholderiaceae bacterium
ATCGGCGCCCGCCGCGCCGCCTCCCAACCCCTCGACGTGCAGGATCTTGATGCCGTCGATGCGCTCCAGCGGCTTGACCGACTCGCGGATGATGCCCTCCATCTTCTCGACCAGCCGCAACCGCAACGCGGAGGCGCGCGCCTCCGGCGTCAGCACGTTCTGCGCCTCGTTCATCAGGCGCGTGCCCTCGGCCTCGATCTCGTGCCGGATCTTCGCCGCCAGTGCGCGGATCTTCTCCGCGTCGGCGTCGGCCTCCGCCTGTGCGCGGATCGCCGCGCCGCGGTCGGCGGCGGCCGCCTTCTCCGCCTCGGCCGCCGCCTTCAGGCGCAGCGCCTCGCGCTCCGCTTCCTTGGCCGCCTCGATCAGCTCGATCGCCTTGCGCCGCGCCGCCATCTCGGTCTCGCGCACCGTGAACACGCGCTCCTCCTCGGCGACCGCCTTGGCGCGCGCCTGTTCGGCCGCCGCGCGCGCCTCGGACTCGGCGCGGCTGTGCTTGGCGACCTCGATCGCGCGCGCCTGTTCGGCCAGCTCGAGCGCTTTGCGCCGCTCGATCTCGGCCGCCTGCAACTCGCGCTCCTTGACGATGCGCTCCTCCTCCAACGCGCGCTCGGACAGGATGCGCGCCATCTCGATCGCTTCGCGCGCGGCGATCTGCGCGCGCTCCGCCTCCTGTTCGCGCTCGGCGCGCGTGCGCGCCACCTCGGCCCGCTGCTCGGCACGCGCGGTCTCCACCTCCTTCTCCTGCATCAGGCGCGCGTACTCGGCCTGCCGCTCGATCTCCAGCGCCAGTTTCTCCGCCTCCAGGTTCTTGTTGCGGATCGCGATCATCGTGTCCTGCTCGACGTCGTTGCGCTGCTTCTTGCGCTTCTCGATCTGCTCGGTCAGCCGCGTCAGACCCTCGGCGTCGAACGCGTTGCTGGGGTTGAAGAACTCCATCGCGGTCTGATCGAGCTGGGTCAGAGAAGCCGCCTCCAGTTCGAGGCCGTTCTTCAGCAGATCGCCGGCCACCGCCGCCCGCACGCGCTTGACGTACTCGCCGCGCTTCTCGTGCATCTCCTCCATCGTCATCTCGGCCGCCACCGTGCGCAGCGCATCGACGAACTTGCCCTCCAGCAGCTCTTTCAGCTTCTCCGGCTCCAGCGTGCGCGTGCCGAGCGTCTGTGCGGCATCGGCGACCGCCTGCGGCTCCGCCTTCACCCGCACGTAGAACTCGGCGGTCACGTCCACGCGCATGCGGTCCTTGGTGATCAGCGCCTTGTCGCGCCCGCGCGCGACCTCCAGCCGCAGCGTGTTCATGTTGACCGGGATCACTTCGTGCACGATCGGCAACACGAACGCGCCGCCGCCCAGCACGACCTTGGTGCCGCCGAAGCCGGTGCGCACGAAGCTGCGCTCCTTCGAGCTGCGCAGATACAGCCAGTGCAGCAGCCACACGGCGATGGCGACGACGATCGCCAGCGCGATCAGGCCGAGGATGAAAAGGCCGAATTCGGTTCCGGTCATGGCGGTCTCCAAGATGTCCTATCTGGCAATGGCGACGAACTGGCGCGTGCGTTCGGTCAGCGCGGTTTCGGTCGGCAACCGTTCCATGCTCGACGCGCCGTAGAAGCCGTGGCAGCGCGGGCAGTGGCGCAGGATGTATTCGGCGTCGGCCGGCGTGGCGATCGGCCCGCCGTGACACAGCACGATGGCGTCGGGCTTGACGCGCAGCGCGGCGTCGGCCCAGGCGTTGATGCGCGGCACGCAATCGGCGAGCGACAGCGCGGTGTGCGCGCCGATCGCGCCGCCGGTGGTCAATCCCAGATGGCAGACGATCACGTCGGCGCCGGCGCGCGCCATCTCGGCGGCGTCGCTCTCGCCGAACACGTACGGCGTGGTCAGCATATCGAGCGCGCGCGCGGCGGCGATCATCTCCACCTCCAGCGCGTAGCCCATCCCGGTCTCTTCCAGGTTGGCGCGAAACGTGCCGTCGATCAGCCCGACGGTGGGGAAGTTCTGTACGCCGGAAAAGCCCAGCTCGGCGAGCTGGCGCAGGAAAGGCTCGCGCAGCATGAACGGATCGGTGCCGTTCACGCCCGCCAGCACCGGCGTGTGCTTGACGACCGGCAGCACCTCGCGCGCCATCTCGACCACGATCTGGTTGGCGTTGCCATAGGCCAGCAGCCCGGCCAGCGAACCGCGGCCGGCCATGCGGTAGCGGCCCGAGTTGTAAATGACGATCAGGTCGATGCCGCCGGCCTCCTCGCATTTGGCCGACAGTCCGGTGCCGGCGCCGCCGCCGACGATCGGTTGGCCGCGCGCGATCTTGGCGCGCAGACGTTCGAGGATTTTGTCGCGTGGGATGCGCATGGTCAGCGAAGTGCGAAGCGTGCGGTCGGCGGTCGGATGCTGGCGACGACCTCGTGCAACTGTTGCACCAGCAGCTCGGCGAACGCGGGGTCGTTGATGTGCAGCGGCGACTTGACCAGCCGCCGGTTGGGTGCGGCGCGGAACTTCGACTCGATGGCGGCGAACAGCGCGCGGTCGGCGGCCGGATCCCAGAACGGCTTGCCCGGGGCGTCGAGCGCGGAGACACCGCCCTCGGGAATCACGAACCGCACTGGGCCTTCCATGCGGTTCAGCTTGGCGACGATGAACTCGCCGATCGCGCGGCATTCCTCCGGCGTCGTGCGCATCAGCGTCACGTTGTCGTTGTGCTTGTACAGGTTGCGGCCGCGGAATTTCGCCGGCACCGTGTCGATGGCCCAGAAGTTCACCATGTCCAACGCGCCGCAGGAGCCGACGTACGGCACGCGCGCGCGCACGATGGCGTCGAAGCGCTCGGGGCCGGCGGACAGCACGCCGCCGACGACCTCGTCGCACACCTCGGTGGTGGTGACGTCGAGCACCGCGGCCAGCAGCCCGGAGTCGGCCAGCTTCTCCATCGACTGGCCGCCGGTGCCGGTGGCGTGGAACACCAGGCAGTCGTACTCGTCCTGCAACCGCTTGGTGACCGCCTGCACGCAGGGCGTGGTGACGCCGAACATCGTCAGGCCGAGCGCCGGCTTGGCGGCGGACTCGCCGCGCCGCGCATGCGCGATCATGCCCGCCAGCGCGTGCGCGGCGTTGGCGAGCACTTTCTCGCTGATGCGGTTGATACCGGACACGTCGGTGACCGAATACATCATGCAGATGTCGCTCGGGCCGACGTAGGGCCGCACGTCGCCGGACGCCACCGACGACACCATCACCTTCGGCACGCCGACCGGCAGCGCGCGCATCGCGCGCGTGGCGAGCGCGGTGCCGCCGGAACCGCCGGCGGAGATCAGCCCGCCGAGATCGCGCCGCGTCAGCACGAAACGCTCGAACGCCACCGCCATCGCGCTGACCGCGGAGCCGCGATCGTCGGTGAACACGGCCCGTTCGCCCTGCGGGTGATGGCGCGCCACCTCGCGCGGATGCACGTTGGCGGTGGAGGTCGCTCCGGACGTGGACAAATCCACCGTCACGGTGCGGATGCCGAGCTTGTCCAGACACTGCTTCAGATAGAAGAGCTCGCGCCCTTTGGTGTCGAACGTGCCAGCGATGTAGGCGGCGCGGTCGACCGTGGCGGAGATCGGCAGGACGACGCCGGATTCCGCGCCGACGGCCACGACGGACTCGGGAGAGCGCGCGGCCGGCTCCCGATCACCGGAGACGGGACCCAGCGCGACGGGCGACACGGCGGTCGCTGGTGCGGCCGCGTTCCAGCGGGTCAGCCCGCGCGTCACGCGCTCGCCCGGAGGCTCGACCGCGGGCAGCTCGCCGCCGGCGCGCCGCACGGTGAAGACGCGAATCTCGTCGACCGCCGGCGGCGGCGCGGCCGCCGGCGCCGCCGGCTCCTCTTCGCCGCCCGCTTTGACGCCCAGCAGACGCTGCTGCAGCTCGCGATCGGCCGCCAATTCCGCCGCCGCCAGC
>DATLZG010000601.1:0-3102 GCA_035574095.1 Burkholderiaceae bacterium
ACGCCGACTACCGCTCATGAGCACCGCCGCCTCCGGGGATGTGATCGCGCGCCTGGACGCGCTGCTGGCGCGGCTGGATCCGCTGTTGCCGCCGGCAGCCGAAGTCGACTGGAGCGCGCCCGCGTATCGCTGGCGCAAGCGTCGCTACCTTGGGGTCGAAGTCGGTCGTCTGGAGCCGGTGTACCGGTTCGCGCGTATCGAGGCCGACGATCTGCGGCACATCGACGCGCAAAAGACGGCGATCCTGCGCAACACCGAGCAGTTCGTGCGCGGCTTGCCGGCCAACAACGTGCTGTTGACCGGCGCGCGCGGCACCGGCAAGTCCTCGCTGATCCGCGCCTGCCTGGCGCGCTTCGCGGCCGACGGCTTGCGGTTGGTGGAGATGGACAAGCGCGATCTGGTCGATCTGCCCGACGTGGTCGCGCTGCTCGCTGCCCGCCCCGAGCGCTTCATCCTGTTCTGTGACGACCTGTCGTTCGACGAGGGCGAAAGCTCGTACAAGGCCCTGAAGGCGCAACTGGACGGTTCGGTGGCGGCGCCGGCGGACAACGTGCTGATTTACGCGACCTCCAACCGCCGTCACCTGATGCCCGAGTACATGCGCGAGAACCTCGACACCAAGTACGAGGCCGACGGGGAGATCCATCCGGGCGAATCGGTGGAAGAGAAGATTTCTCTGTCTGAGCGCTTCGGGCTGTGGCTGTCCTTTTATCCGTTCCGCCAGGACGATTACCTCGACATCGTCGCCCACTGGCTGGGCCATTACGGCGCGTCGCCGGCATTGATTGAATCGGCGCGCGCCGAGGCCCTGCAGTTCGCGTTGCAGCGCGGCTCACGCTCCGGGCGTGTGGCACTGCAGTTCGCGCGCGATTACGCCGGCCGGCACGGCCTGCGCGCGCCCTCATGACGCCGCGGCCGCGCACCGCGGTCGCAGTCGGCGTGCTGCTGCGCGATGACGGCAGCGTGCTGCTTGCCGACCGGCCCGCCGGTAAACCGTACGCCGGCTACTGGGAGTTTCCCGGCGGCAAGATCGAATCCGGCGAGTCGGTCACGCAAGCGCTGGCGCGCGAGCTGCGCGAGGAGCTGGGTGTCGAGATCGACACACCGGCGCCGTGGGTCACGTTCGAGTACGACTACCCGCATGCGCGGGTGCGGCTGCACTTCGCGCGCGTTTATCGCTGGCGCGGGGCGCCGCATGCCCGTGAGGGTCAACGTCTCGGGTTTTTCGCGCCGGGCGGCGAGCTGCCGCAACCGCTGCTGCCGGCCGCGATTCCGGCGCTGCGATGGTTGCAGTTGCCGGAGATGCTAGAGCTGCCGGCAGGTGCTTGGCCGGACCAGGCCGCCCGTGTCGCGACGCGCAGCGAACTGCAAGCCGCGGCGGCGCGGGGCTGCGAGTTCGCGCTTGCCGGCCCGCTGACGAGCGAATCGGATTGGCGGGACTTCGCCGCGCTGGCGCGCGACACGCCGCTGCCGTTGTACGCGTACGGCGCACTGACGGCAGCCGACCTCGAGCGTGCGCGCCGCGCCGGCGCGCACGGCATCGCGCGCGAGAGCTGAGGTCAGCGCGGTTGATCCGGTGGCGGCGTTTCCGGCGGCCCCGACTCGGCCGGCTCGCCCGGAATGACGTGCCGCTCGGAGGCCCAGTCGCCGAGGTCGATCAGCTTGCAGCGCTCGGAGCAAAACGGCCGCCAACGGCTCGTTTCGGCCCACAGCACATCAGTTCCGCACACGGGGCACTGGACGACCGCGGGCATCGGCTCAGAACGCGCACAGAGCAAGTTCGAACGGCACGTCGCGCTCGAGCGGCCGCGGCTTGAAGTCGCGGTCGGCGGCGGTGAACCGGATCCACAACGCGTATTTGTTGGCGCTGATCTCCGGAATCGCGCCGGAGTCGGCAGCGACGCGCACTTGCAGTAGAGCGTATGTCCGCCCCTGCAGCATCTGCTGGAACGCGCCCTGGGCTGCAACCTGCTGCGTCCGGTGCGCGGTTTCGCGCAGCAGCCGCAGCACGATCGCCAACGCGTCGTTGAACTGCGACAGCGTACGCATCCAGCTGTCGATATCGGCGCCGCGCGCGCGCGCGTCGCGCATCAGCCAGGCGTGGTACGACGGCAGGTCGAATTCGCACGTGCCGCCGGGAATGCCGGCGCGGCTGCGGATGCTGGTCAGCCACTCGTTGTCGCGCAGCTGCTGGCCGGCTTTGCCGGGTGTGGCGTTCAGCGCCTGCTGCGAGCGATCGATGTCGGCGAGTACCGCGGCCAGCGCCGTCTCCGAAACCTGCGGATTGTTGCGCAAGGCGAGCAGCGTCTGCTTGTGCCGCTCCAGTTCCTGCAGCAGTTCACCCTTCAGATCGACGCGCGCCGTCATCTCGAGGATCTCGAACAACGTCATCAGCGCCGTGTGATGGCAGTACGGGTGCTCCTGCGCGCGGAAATAAGCGAGCTTGTCGAACAGATCCTCGAGACGCAGCAGCGTACGTACGCGTTCGTTGAACGGATACTCGTACAAGATCGCGGATTCGCCGGCCGCACTCATCGCCGGCCCAAGATATCACAGCGCCGCGTGCATCCGCGCCGCGGCGAGCCGCGTGTACAGCGCGTGCAACCGCGCCACGCGCGGCGCCAGGTCTGCGGCGGTGCCCTCGTTGACGATCACGTCGTCGGCCGCGGCCAGCCGCTCGCCGCGCGTCGCCTGCTGGCCGATGATCGCGCGCACCTGCTCCTCGGTCAGGCCGCTGCGGCTGCGCACGCGTTCGATCTGCGTCGCTGCCGAGCAATCGACGACCAGCAGGCGATCGACCCGTTCGCGCCAGCGGCCGGACTCGATCAACAGCGGGATCATCAGCACGACGTACGGCGCAGCGGCGGCTGCGGCGGCGGCCGCGCGCCGTTCGGTCAACTCACGGATCAGCGGATGCAGGATCGATTCCAGCCGCCGCTTTGCCTGCGGCTGCGAGAAGACCAGCGCGCGCATGCGCGCGCGGTCCAGCGCGCCGCTCGGCATGACGAACTCCGCGCCGAACGCGGCCGCGATCGCCGGCATCGCCGCACCGCCGGGCGCGGTCAGTTCGTGCGCGATCGCGTCGGTGTCGACGACGGCGGC
>DATLZG010000602.1:0-2570 GCA_035574095.1 Burkholderiaceae bacterium
GTCGGCGCAGGCTGTGGCGATCGAGCGCGTCGCGCGCCAGGCGAGCAGCCGCTCGGCGCGCGCCGGATCGGCCCAGCAGGCGGCGATGTCGCCCGGTCGCCGCGGCGCGATCACGTAAGGCACACGCCGGCCGGTGGCCGATTCGAACGCGCGCACCAGTTCCAGCACGCTGGTGCCGCGCCCGGTGCCGAGGTTCAGCGCGATGAAGCCGCGGTTGTGCTGCGCGTACTCGTATGCGCGCAGATGGCCGGCCGCCAGGTCCATCACGTGCAGGTAGTCGCGCACGCCGGTGCCGTCCGGCGTCGGCCAGTCGTTGCCGAACACGTTCAGGCGCGGCCGCTTGCCGGCGGCGACCTGGCATATGTACGGGAACAGGTTGTTCGGCACGTCGTGCGGGTCTTCGCCGATGGCGCCGCTTTCGTGCGCGCCGATCGGATTGAAGTAACGCAGGCTGACGACCGACCAGTCGTGCGCGGCGGCGGCGTCGCGCAGGATCTGCTCGACCATCGCCTTCGTGGCTCCGTACGGGTTGGTGGTGCGGATCGGCGCGTCTTCGGCCACCGGCAGCGTATCGGGCGCGCCGTACACGGTGGCCGACGAGCTGAACACGAAGCGTTTGACGCCCGCGCGCTGCATCGCTGCCGCCAGCGTCAGCGTGCCGCCGACGTTGTTGTCGTAGTACTCGAGCGGACGCGCGACCGATTCGCCGACCGCCTTCAACGCGGCGAAGTGAATCACGCCGTCGATCGCATGCTGAGCGAACACGCGCTCGAGCAGCGCCGCGTCGCGGATGTCGCCTTCGATGGCCAGCAACGGCCGGCCGGCGATGCGCTGCACGCGCGCCAGCGCTTCGGGCGCGCTGTTGCTGTAGTTGTCCACGCAGACGACGTCGTGGCCGGCGGTCAGCAATTCGACGATCGTGTGCGAGCCGATGTAACCGGCGCCGCCGGTGACCAGCAGGGTGCTCATCGTGGCACGTTCATCTAGACTGTCGCCCGTGCCGGCTTAGCTCAGTTGGTAGAGCAATCGCCTTGTAAGCGATAGGTCATCCGTTCGAGTCGGATAGCCGGCACCACCTAGCCGCCGCCACTCATTCCCGCCCAGCGCGCGGCCAGCGCATGTTCGATGCCGAACAGGTCGAGCACGCGCGCGACAGTATGGTCGACCAGCTCGTCGACCGTGCGCGGACGTTGATAAAAGGCCGGCACCGGCGGGAAGATCACGCCGCCCATCAGCGTGACGGCTTCCATGTTGCGGATGTGCGCGAGGTTCAGCGGCGCCTCGCGCGTCAGCAGCACCAGTTTGCGCCGTTCCTTCAGGCACACGTCGGCGGCGCGCGCGATCAGGTTGTCCGCGAGCCCCAGCGCGACTGCCGCCAGCGTCTTCATCGAACATGGCGCGATCGCCATGCCGAGCGTCTGGAACGAGCCGGAGGCGATGCTGGCGCCGATGTCGTTGACGTTGTGCACGACGTCGGCGAGCGCTTCGATGTCGCCGCGCTTGCGACCGAGTTCCTGGTGGATGTTCAGCACGCCGGCCGACGACAGCAGCAGGTGGATCTCGACCGCGCGCAGCGCGCGCAACCGCTCGAGCAGCCGCACGCCGTAAACGGCGCCGGACGCGCCGGTGATGGCGACGATCAGTCGGCGCGGCGTCGGATCGCTCAAACGACTTCGGCCTGCTTCAGCAGGTCCTGCAGTTCGCCGCTTTCGAACATCTCGGCCATGATGTCCGAGCCGCCGACGAACTGGCCTTTGACGTAGAGCTGCGGAATCGTCGGCCAGTTGGCGTACTCCTTCACGCCTTGGCGCACCTCTTCGTCTTCCAGCACGTTGACGGTGACGAGGTTCTTCACGCCACACGCCTTCAGGATCTGGATCGCGCGCCCGGAGAAACCGCATTGGGGAAACTGCGCCGTCCCCTTCATGAACAGCACGACCGGATTCTCGGTCACGGTTTTGTGGATGAATTCCTTGGCGTCCATCGCTCGTTGCCTGCAGGTGGTTCGAGACGCGGGCAGTGTAGCGCGGCCCTGTCGGCACGCGCCGGCGCAACTTGAGTGCCGCCATCATGGGTTAAGCGGACGAGGCGCCCGGGTTCTCGCGCGACCCCCGGCCCCGGCGGCCGGCTACAAATCGCGGGTCTGGAAGGTTGCCTCCGCGCGCGGGCGTTGCGAAGAAGCGGGAGGGGCCGCAAGGCCCCTCCCGTGCGCGCTCGGCGCCCCGGGTGCATCGCGCGCGGCGCGACTTCGCATGGACACTCTCCCCGACCCCTCGCGCCCGGCGAAAGGGGCGACGCTGCGCCTCGCCGCCTTCGGTGCCCGCGCTTCGGCGACTAGAACCTAGGCGATGGCTCCGTACGTCACGCGCTCGATGCCGGCGAGGTCGCGTTCGGTGCCAATGGAGCAAAAACCGGCGGTGCGGAACAAATCGCGCACGGACGCAGCCTGGTCGTAGCCGTGCTCGACCAGCAGCCAGCCGCCGGGCACGAGGTGTGCCGGTGCGCCGGCCACGATCGTGCGCAGGCAGGTCAGCCCGTCGGCGCCGGCCGTGAGCGCCAGCGGCGGCTCG
>DATLZG010000603.1:0-2788 GCA_035574095.1 Burkholderiaceae bacterium
AGCTCCACTTCCGAGCCGGTGGCGATCAGCACCACGCGCAGCGCGAGCGCGCTGTCGGCGAGGATGTAGCCGCCGCGGGCGATCGCCGCCTCGGTGGCGGCGCCGCGCGTCTGCTGCGCGACGTTCTGGCGCGTCAGCAGCAGCGCGGTCGGGCCGTCGCGGCGCCCGAGCGCCGCGCGCCAGGCGACGGCGGTTTCCACGCCGTCGCACGGCCGCCAGACATCGAGGTTCGGGATCAGGCGCAGACTGGCCGCGTGCTCGATCGGCTGATGCGTCGGGCCGTCCTCGCCGAGACCGATCGAATCGTGCGTCAGCACGTAGATCACGCGCTGGCGCATCAGCGCGCTCATGCGGATCGCGTTGCGCGCGTAGTCCGAGAACACCGCGAACGTGCCGACGTAAGGAACGAAGCCGCCGTGCAGCGCCACGCCGTTGGCGATCGCCGCCATGCCGAACTCGCGCACGCCGTAGTGCACGTAGTTGCCGCCGCTGCGGCCGTCGGTCGGGACCGACGCCTTGACCGCGGTCAGGTTGGAGCCGGTCAGGTCCGCCGAGCCGCCCAGCAGTTCAGGCAGTGCCGGCACCAGCGTCTCCAGCGCGCCTTGCGAGGACTTGCGCGTCGCGGTCGGCGCGGTGACGGCGCGCGCGCGTTCCAACGCCTCTTGCATCACCGCATCGACGCGCGCGGGAAGCTCGCCGCGCATGCGGCGCGCGAACTTGGCCGCCAGCTCGGGGTAGGCCGCGGCGTAGGCGTCGAAGCGCCGCTGCCAGTCGGCGCGCAGCGCCGCGCCGCGTTCGCGCGCGTCCCACTGCGCGCGTATCTCTTCCGGAATTTCGAACGGCGCGTGCGGCCAGTCGAGCGCGGCGCGCGTGGCCGCGGTTTCCTCGGCGCCCAGCGGCGCGCCGTGCACGTCGTGCGTGCCGGCCGCTTTCGGTGCGCCGTAGCCTATCGTGGTGCGGCAGACGATCAGCGTCGGCCGCTGTTTCTCGGCGCGCGCGACATCGATCGCGGCGTCGATCGCCAAGGCGTCGTGGCCGTCGATCGGGCCGACGACGTTCCAGCCGTAGGCGCGAAAGCGCGCCGCGGTGTCGTCGCGGAACCAGCCGGTCACGTGGCCGTCGATCGAAATGCCGTTGTCGTCGTAGAAGCACACCAGCTTGTTCAGCCCCCACACGCCGGCCAGCGACGCCGCTTCGTGCGAAATGCCTTCCATCAGGCAGCCGTCGCCGAGGAACACCCAGGTGCGATGGTCGACCACGTGGTGACCGGGCCGGTTGAAGTGCGCGGCGAGCAGCCTTTCGGCCAGCGCCATGCCGACCGCATTGGCGAACCCTTGGCCCAACGGGCCGGTGGTCGTTTCCACGCCAGGAGTGAGCCCGAACTCGGGGTGGCCGGGGGTCTTCGAGTGCAGTTGGCGGAAGCGCTTCAGCTCCTCGAGCGGCAGGTCGTAGCCGGCGAGATGCAGCAGCGCGTAAAGCAGCATCGAGCCGTGGCCGTTCGACAGCACGAAGCGGTCGCGGTCCGGCCACTGCGGGTCGTTCGGGTCGTGCTTCAGATGCCTGCGCCATAAGACCTCGGCGATGTCGGCCATCCCCATCGGCATGCCGGGATGGCCGCTCTTGGCGGCGTTGACGGCGTCGATCGCCAGGAAGCGCAGCGCGTTGGCGCGCCGCCGCGCCGCGCGCGCCTGATCGTCGAAATGCGTGCTCATCGGCGGCCTCAGGCGCGTTTCTTCAGATCCATCAGGCGCAGGATCATCGGCGTGAAGATCAACTGCATCGCCAGCCCCATCTTGCCGCCCGGCACGACGATGTTGTTCGGGCGGCTCATCCAGGAGCCGTGCAGCATCGACAGCAGGTACGGGAAGTCGATGCCTTTCGGGTTGGCGAAGCGGATCACGACCATCGATTCGTCCGCGGTCGGGATGTCGCGCGCGATGAACGGATTGGAGGTGTCGACCATCGGTACGCGCTGGAAATTGACGTGCGTGCGCGAAAACTGCGCGCAGATGTGGTTCACGTAGTCCGGCATGCGGCGCAGGATCGTGTCGACGACCGCCTCCTGCGAGTAGCCGCGCATGCTCTGGTCCCGGTGCAGCTTCTGGATCCACTCGAGGTTGATGATCGGCACCACGCCGACCAGCAGATCGACGTGCCGGGCGACGTTGATCTTGGCGTCCGCGTAGGCGCCGTGCAGCCCTTCGTAAAACAGCAGGTCGGTGCCCGGCTCGATTTCCTGCCACGGCGTGAAGGTGCCCGGCTCCTGTTTGTACGGCGCGGCTTCCTCGGCGTCGTGCAGGTATTTGCGCACGCGCCCGCGGCCGGTCTCGCCGTAGGTGCGGAACAGGTTTTCCAGCTCCTCGAGCAGATTGGCTTCGGGGCCGAAGTGGCTGAAGTGCCGGTTGCCGGCGCGCTCGGCGGCCGCCATCGCTTCGCGCATCGCCTTGCGGTCGTAGCGGTGGAAGGCGTCGCCTTCGACCACCTGGGCCTTGATGCCCTCGCGCCGAAAGATGTGCGCGAAGCTCTTCATCACGGTCGTGGTGCCGGCGCCGGAAGAACCGGTGACGGCGATGATCGGGTGCTTGATCGACATCGCCGCCTCCTTACACGCGCGCTTCGGGGCGGTACAGCGAGCGCTCGTTGAACAGCGGCGAGACGTACGGCTGGTCGGTGCCGCTGTCGTATTCGCGGTGGTAGCGCTCGATGCGTTCGATCTCGTTGCGCGAGCCGAGGATCACGGGGATTCTCTGGTGCAACTCGGTCGGTTGCACGTCCAGGATGCGGCCGC
>DATLZG010000604.1:0-5148 GCA_035574095.1 Burkholderiaceae bacterium
CGTGCCCGAGCGGCGCGCCGCGGTCGAAGCCGCTGCGCGCAAGGCGGCGGAGGCGCGCGCCGCGCTGCGCGCCGCCGACCTGCCGTGCGAGGTCATCACCGGCGGCGGCACCGGCACTTTCATCTACGAAGCGTCGAGCCAGATCTTCAGCGAGATCCAGCCCGGTTCATACGTGTTGATGGACGCGGACTACGCGCGCAACGAGCACGACGCCAGCGCGCCGCAGTTCGAGCACGCGCTGTTCATCCTCGCCACCGTGATGAGCAAGCGCGGCGACCGCGCCACGCTGGACGCCGGCCTGAAGGCGTTTTCCACCGACTCGGGTCTGCCGGCGCCGACGTTCACTGGCTGGCAGGTGTGGAGCGTGTCGGACGAGCACACGGTTCTGCACCGCATCGGCGAAGGGCCGTCGATCAAGCTCGGTGACAAGGCGCTGCTGATTCCCGGCCATTGCGACCCCACCGTCAATCTGCACGACTGGATCGTCGCCGTGCGCAAGGGCAAGGTCGAAGCCGTGTGGCCGATCGATGCGCGCGGGGCGGTCTTCTAGAACTTAGCTCGACATCCACAGCGGTCGCAGCGTGGGTGCCTTGGGATGCAGCGCCAGCCGCGGCGAGGGGATCATAGACAGCAGCCAGGGGCCCGAGCGGCAACGACGCGCTGCCCTTAAGTTACCCCGCCCGCACGCTCGCATGGATAAGCAAACGCGCGCGGCGTTGGCGCGCTCGGCGCAAGGCCCCCGCGACTGTCCTTCGCGCGGCACCAGCCGTGCCCCCGCGTGTTGTCGCAACGCAACCGGCAGGGATTTCAAGTCAAGTTTTAGTCACTCAAGCGCGGATGCCAAGACATTCTTGGCATGGATCGACACGGATTCGCACGGATCTTTATCCGCGCTCTTGCGCCTCAGTCCGCGTCGGCCAGCAGCAGCGCCACGCGAAGCACCGAGTCTTGGACGTGAGATTGCGTGGATGAACGCGAACCGTTGTCCTTCGAATCCGTGTCCATCCGTGTCGGTCCGTGGCCATGAACCCCGTCACGCGCGCCCGAACAGGCGCTTGAAGAACGCTTTCAGCAGAGCCCAGAAACTGAAGGTCGCCGCAGGCGGCGGCGCCGGCGGCGGGGCGCCGGCCTCGACCGGCGCGGCACGCGCGGCCAGTTGTGCGGAAAACGCCTCGAAAAACTTGTCGGCCATCGCAGCCGAGGCGGCGTCGATCAGCCGCGAGCCCACCTGCGCCAGTTTGCCGCCGACCTGCGCTTCCGCCAGATACACCAGCTTCGTTTCGCGCGGCGAGACTTCGATCAGCTCGACCTTCGCCTCGCCGCGGGCGAAACCCGCCGCGCCGCCTGAGCCGTCGAACTTCAGCGTATAGCCGCGCGGCGCGTCGACGTCGGCAAGCTTCATGCGCCCTTTGAAGCGCGACTTCACAGGACCGATGGCGGCGTTCATCGCCACCTCGTATTCGTCGTCGGCCACGCGCGTCATGCTCTCGCAGCCGGGTACGCACAGCTTCAGCACTTCGACGTCGTTCAACGCCGCCCACGCGGTGGCGCGATCGGCGGCGAGCATCCGTTCACCTCGCAATTGCACGGTCTTCTCCTCGGTTCAGGGGCGCGCGCCCGCCGCCGGCGGCGAGCAGCCGGGCGAGCGCTTCCAGGCTTTCGATGTTGTGTACGGGCAGAAAGCGGTCGACGTACGGCAGCATCGCGCGGATGCCGCGCGCGCGCGGCTCGAAGGCGTCGTAGCGCAGCAAAGGGTTCAGCCACACCAGACGCCGGCACGACTTGGCCAGCCGCTCGGTCTGCGCCGCCAGCAGTTGCAGATCGCCATGTTCCAGCCCGTCGGTCATCAACAGTACGGTCGGGCTGCCCGCCAGCACGCGGCGCGCCCATTTGACGTTGAACTCCTTCAGACAGCTTGCAATGCGCGTGCCACCGGACCAGTCGTCGACCGCCTTCACCACCGCCGCCACCGCCTCGTCGGGGTCGCGCGTCTGCAACTGGCGCGTGATATGGGTCAGCCGCGTGCCGAACACGAACGCATGCACGCGATGATCGGCGTTCGACGCCCCGTGCAGAAAGTGCAGGAACATGCGCGAATAGCGGCTCATCGATCCCGAGATATCGACGATCACCACCAGCGGCTCTGGGCGTGTCGCCCGCTCGCGGCGCGGGATCTCGGCGAAATCGCCGCCGCGCCGCGCCGAGCTGCGGGCCAGGGCCCGCAGGTCGATGCGGTCGCCGCGATGCGAGCGGCGATAGCGCCTCGTAGCCAGCCGCTCGAAGAACGGGCGTAGGTCGGCGAGCAGCCGCTGCGCGGCGGCCCACTCGGCCGCGCTCATCGTCTCGAAATCGGCCTTGCGCAAATGCTCGCGCTCCGACCACGTCAGTTGCGCGTCGACTTCGACGCGTTGCTGTTCGGGCGGCGGCGGACGCGGCGCGTCGCTCTTGAACAGCGCCTCGCCGAGCCGGCGGTTTTCCGGGGGCGGCGGTGCGCCGCCCAGCTTCTGGCTCACTTCGGGCAGCAGCATGCGCATCATCTGCCCGAGCAGATCGGGGTCCTTCCAGAACACGTGAAACGCTTGGTCGAACAGCAGCCGGTGTTCGGCGCGGTCGATCAGGCACGCGAGCAGCGTGGCGTAGAAGTCCGCGCGCGATCCGATGCCGGCGACGCGCAATGCGTCCAGCGCGAGCAACACGCGGTCGGTGCCGACCGGCACGCCGGCCGTGCGCAGCACGCGCGCGAAATGCACGACGTTCTCGGCCAGATGGCCCGGCAGGTTGTCCAGCGCGGCGACGGGCAGCATCGCGTCAGGCGGCGGCGAGCGCCGTGCGCGCCGGCGCGCGATCGACCCACCACGCCATCGCCACGAGCAGCCATTGCGCCTGCCCGACCCAGGCGATGGCCGACACGCTCGGCGGCGGCGGCCCGAACGAGTTGGCGACGAAGATGGCGGCGAGCAGCACCGCGTATAGCGCGAGCGGCCAGCGCCGCGAACCCGGCCCGCGCGTGGCCCGCCGATACAGCATCAAGCCGCCGACGAACAACGAACCCTCGACCGCGAACGTGGCAGCGGTCGAATTCCACAAGCCCAGTCCGATCAGCGTCGTGGTGCCCGGCGCGAGCGGCAGATCGGGTCGATGCACGACCGCGTCGAGCAGCCAGTGGCTGAGAACCAGCGCGCCGACGACGACGGCGGCGCCGAAGGCACGCGCGCGGGCGTAGTAGGCGGTGCCCAGGGCGACGCTCCAGAACAGCAGCGCCAGCAGGCTGTGCGAGATCGGATAGTGCTCGAACACGAGCGGCGTCAGCCCCGGCTGCGCCGGGTGAATGCGCACCCGCTCGAGGTCAAGCAGCAGCAGTGTCGGCCACAGCAGATCGGCGAACACGGCCGCGCACGTCAACATGCCGAGCGAGGCGCGCGGCGCCAGCGCCTTCGCCGCGAGCGCCGCCGCGTAGTGGCCGAGGAACATCGCGAGTTACGCCGCCGCGACTTCCTGCCGGATGCGCTCGACCATCTTCGCCGCCTCGCTGCCCTGCACCTTCGCGATGTCGTCCTGGTATTTCAGCAGCACGCCGAGCGTGTTGTTGACGGTCTCCGGCTCCAGCACGACGGCGTCCAGCGCCAACAGCGCGCGCGACCATTCGATCGTCTCCGCCACGCCCGGCAGCTTGTACAGATCCATCTGGCGCAGCCCCTGCACGAAAGCCACGATCTGGCGCGATAGCGCCTCTTTCACCCCCGGCACCTTGCGGCGGACGATCTCCAGCTCGCGCGCGGCGTTCGGATAGTCGACCCAGTGATAGATGCAGCGGCGCTTCACCGCGTCGTGGATCTCGCGTGTACGGTTGGAGGTGATGATCACGACCGGCGGCGTCGCCGCGCGCACGGTCTTGAACTCGGGGATCGTGATCTGGAAGTCCGACAGCACTTCCAGCAGATAGGCCTCGAACGGCTCGTCGGTGCGATCGAGTTCGTCGATCAGCAGCACCGGCGGCACGTCGTGCGGCGCGAGCGCCCGCAGCAGCGGCCGCGCCACCAGAAAGCGCTCGGAGAACAGACCGGCGGCGACTTCCTCCCGCGCCGCGTGCGTCGCTTCGGCCAGCCGGATCTCCAGCAGTTGCCGCGCGTAGTTCCATTCGTAGGCCGCCGCGTTTACGTCCAGCCCTTCGTAGCACTGCAGCCGGATCAGCTCGGCGGAAAGGCCCGCGGCCAGTACCTTCGCGATCTCGGTCTTGCCTGTGCCGGGTTCCCCTTCCAGGAACAGCGGCCGGTTCAGCTTCAATGCCAGGAACACCGCGGTGGCGAGCTGCCGGTCGGCGACGTAGTCCTGCGCCGCGAGCAGCCGCTCGGTGGCGTCGATCGATTCGGGTCGTGCGTTCATGGGCTGACCTTAGCACGCGCCGCCAGCAGCGCGCGCAGTTGCGCGAGCAGCGGCTGCTGTCCTGGTTGGATCTTGTTCATCGCTTCGTCGACAGCGAACCAAGCCGCGCGATCGACTTCCGGAAACCGCTGCATGCGGCCCGACCGCGGCGGCCATTCGAGGTCGAAAGTATTGCTACGCAAGCCGCCAGGATCGAAGTCGCCCGGCACCGCCCAAGCGTACAGAAGCTTGCCGCTCCGCAGTTTGACCGGATCGAGCGCGATGAACTCGCCTTCGACCGTGGCCCCGGTTTCCTCGGCGAACTCGCGCCGAGCGGCATCGAGCGGCGCCTCGTCGTCGCCGACCTCGCCCTTCGGAATCGACCAGGCGCGATCGTCCTTGCGCGCCCAGAACGGCCCGCCGGGATGCACGAGCAGCACCTCGACGCCGCGCGCAGACTGGCGGAACAACAACAGACCGGCGCTCCTTTTCGCCATGACGTCCGACAAAAAGGCACGGGCGCCGCAAGCGGCGCCCGTGCCTGCAGGCAACAAAGAGCTAGGCCGCCGCCACCGCCCGCTTGGCGAGCACCGGGATCAGGTGTGCGCGGTATTCGGCGCTGCCGTGGATGTCGCTGTTGAGCCCCTGCGCGGGCACCGTCACGCCATCGCACGCGGCGGGCGCGAAGTTCTTCGCCAACGCCTCTTCCAGCGCTTTGACGCGGAACGCGCACGGGCCGGCGCCGGTCACCGCGACGCGCACGCCGCCGCCGGTCTTGGCCACGAA
>DATLZG010000605.1:0-2436 GCA_035574095.1 Burkholderiaceae bacterium
ATCGCGACCAGCGCGCACACGCCGGTCAGGTAAAACAGCCCGTCGATGCCGAGCGCCGCGTACAGCGGCGGCGCGCCGATCAGCGACAACGCGAAAGCCAGCCCGATGGTGGAGCCGAGCATCGCCATCGCCTTGGTGCGGTGCTGCTCGCGCGTCGTGTCGGCGATCAGAGCGGTGACGGCCGCCGATATCGCACCGGCACCCTGCACGGCGCGGCCGACGATGATCCACACGATGTCCTGCGCCAGCGCGGCGATCGCGCTGCCGAGGGCGAGCAGCGCCAGGCCGGCGACGATCACCGGCTTGCGCCCGTAACGGTCGCTCGCCAGCCCGAACGGCAGTTGCAGGCACGCCTGCGTCAACCCGTAGATGCCGAGCGCGAGGCCGACCAGCAGGGCGTTGTCGCCGCCGGGCACGGCGCGCGCGTGCACCGCGAACACCGGCAGGATCAGGAACAGCCCGAGCATGCGCAGGCCGAAGACCGACGCCAGCGCGGCGCTGGCGCGGATCTCGCGCGCGGACATGCGTTCGGCGGCGGACATGCGGGACGGGGGCGGGAAGCGGGTGCCGCGACGGCGATCGATACGCGGCGCGTGCTTGCGTACGCCGCCGCCGCTATAGTCGAAAGTTTACCGTTGCACCGATGCATCGATGGACTTGATCCGCGTTCGCGGCGCCCGCACGCACAATCTGAAGAACGTCGACGTCGACATTCCGCGCGACAAGCTGGTGGTGATCACCGGACTGTCCGGCTCGGGCAAGAGCTCGCTGGCGTTCGACACGCTGTACGCGGAAGGGCAGCGCCGTTACGTGGAGTCGCTGTCCGCGTACGCGCGGCAGTTCCTGCAACTGATGGAGAAGCCGGACGTCGATTCGATCGAGGGGCTCTCGCCGGCGATCGCGATCGAGCAGAAGTCCGCTTCGCATAACCCGCGCTCCACCGTCGGCACCGTCACCGAGATCCACGACTACCTGCGGCTGCTGTACGCGCGCGTCGGGCAGCCGCATTGCCCCGATCATCCGCAGCAGGCGCTGGCGGCGCAAAGCGTGGCGCAGATGGTCGATGCGGCGCTGGCCCTGCCGGCCGAAACCGCGGTGCAGGTGCTGGCGCCGGTCGCGCGCGAGCGCAAAGGCGAGTTCGCCGAGCTGTTCGCCGACTTGCAGGCGCAGGGCTTCGTGCGCTTTCGCGTCGATGGCGCGCTCGTCACCGGCGACGCCTTGCCAGCGCTCGCCAAACACGAAAAGCATTCGATCGACGTCGTGGTCGACCGGCTGAGGATTCGCCCGCAGGCGCGCCAGCGCCTGGCCGAGTCGTTCGAGACCGCGCTGCGCATCGCGCACGGCCGCGCCGTGCTGGCGGATCTGGACCGCGGCACCGAGACCGTGTTCTCCAACCGCTACGCCTGCCCGCTGTGCGGCTACTCGATGGCGGAGCTGCATCCGCGCCTGTTCTCGTTCAACAACCCGATCGGGGCCTGTCCGGCCTGCGACGGTCTGGGCACGACCGCGTATTTCGACCCGCGGCGCGTGGTCGCGCACCCGGAGCTGTCGCTCGCGAGCGGCGCGATCCGCGGCTGGGACGCGCGCAACCGGTACTACTTCCAGATGCTGGAGGCGCTCGCCAAGCACGCGCAGGTCGATCTCGAGCAGCCGTGGGAGCGGCTGCCGGAAGCGTTTCGCGAGCTGGTCCTGCACGGCACCGGCGCGCAGGCGATCGCCTTCACCTACACCGACGAGCGCGGCCGGCGCATCGTGCGCCGCCATCCGTTCGAAGGGGTGCTGCCGAACATGGAGCGGCGCTGGCGCGAAACCGATTCGGCGGCGGTGCGCGAGGAGCTGGGCAAGTATCGGGCCGTGAAGCCCTGCCCCGAGTGCGCCGGCACGCGACTGAAGCGCGAAGCGCGCTTCGTGTTCGTCGGCAGTGGCGACCAGCGGCGCGCGATCTACGAGGTCGAGCGCCAGCCGCTGGCGCAGGTGCAGGCGTACTTCGAGGCGCTGCGCCTCGCCGGCAGCCAGCGCGAGATCGGCGCCCGCATCGTGCGCGAAATCGCGGCGCGGCTGCGCTTTCTGAACGACGTCGGCCTCGGCTATCTGACGCTGGAGCGCGCCGCCGACACGCTGTCCGGCGGGGAGTTGCAGCGCATCCGGCTCGCCTCGCAGATCGGCTCCGGGCTGACCGGCGTGATGTACGTGCTCGACGAACCATCGATCGGCCTGCACCAGCGCGACAACGGCCGGCTGATCGCCACGCTGCACAAGCTGCGCGATCTGGGCAACACCGTGCTGGTGGTCGAGCACGACGAAGACGCGATTCGCGCCGCCGACCATGTGATCGACATGGGGCCCGGCGCGGGTGAGCACGGCGGGCGCGTGGTGGCGCAGGGCGCGCCGGCGGACATCGCGGCGGCGCGCGAGTCGTTGACCGGCGCCTACCTG
>DATLZG010000606.1:0-2075 GCA_035574095.1 Burkholderiaceae bacterium
CCGAGCTTTGTACCGAGTTCTACCGCAGGCTGCCGCACGCCGCCCTGCACAACCTGTACGGTCCGACCGAAGCGACGATCGACGCCACGGCGTGGGACTGCCCGCGCGATGGGGTTCCGTCCGTGATCCCGATCGGGCGGCCGATCGACAACGTGCGCGCCTACATCGTCGACACGCGCCTCCAGCCCGTGCCGATCGGCGTCGCCGGCGAACTCCTGATCGGCGGCGCGGGGCTCGCGCGCGGCTATCTGGAACGCCCCGAGCTTACGGCGGAGAAATTTCTGGACGACCCCTACTACCACGAACGCGGCGCGCGCGTTTACCGCACCGGCGATCTCGCGCGCTGGCGCGCCGACGGCACCATCGAATTTCTCGGCCGCAGCGACGAGCAGGTGAAAATCCGCGGCTATCGCATCGAGCCGGGCGAAATCGAAGCGGCGATGCGCGCGCATCCCGACATTCGTCACGCCGTCGTGATCGCGCGCGAGGACACGTCGGGAGAGCGCAGGCTCGTCGCCTACTACGTCGCGGAGAACCAAACGCCCGGCCTCGTGGACCAATTGCGTAGCCGCATTCGAATCACAATGCCCGAGTACATGGTGCCTACCTGGTTTGTGCCGCTCGCGGCGCTGCCGCTCACGCACAACGGAAAGCTCGACCGCACAGCGCTGCCGCCACCGGGCATCCCGGAAGCGGTCGCGCAGCAGCCGCCAGTCGCCCCGCGCACCGCGCCGGAAGTGATGGTCGCAAAGCTTTTCCGGGAAGTGCTGCGGCGTGACGAGATCGGCATACACCACAATTTCTTCGACCTCGGGGGCGACTCGCTCATGGCCGCGCGGCTGATGGCGCGGCTGCGCGCCGCGTCGGGAATGGACGTGCCGCTGCGCGTGCTGTTCGAGAGGCCGACGATCGCCAGCCTCGCGGAAGCGCTCGACGCGCTCGCGTGGGTCTCTGAACCGGGCCCGCCCTTGAGCGGCGGCACGGAACGTGAACGTATCGAGCTGTGATGGTACCCGCCTTTCTCGCAGAGCTGCGCCGGCGCGACATCCGCGTCCACGCCGAAGGTGACCGGCTCAAGCTCGATGCGCCGGCCGGCGCGCTCACGCCCGAGTTGACGGAGCAGTTGCGCCAGCGCAAGGACGAGATCCTCGCGTTCCTGCGCACGGCCGAGCAGCTTACGCGGCAGCAACAGGCGATCGTGCCGCTGCAGGCGCTTGGCACGCGGCTACCCGTTTTCGGAGTCGGCGGCCACAACGGCGATGTCTTCTGCTACCGCGCGCTCGCTGCCGCGCTCGGCAAGGACCAGCCCTTCTTCGGGCTGCAGCCGCCCGGGCTCGACGGCGCGAGCGAGCCGCTCACGCGCGTCGAGGACTATGCCGCTTACTTCGCACCGCAGATCCGCAGCTTCTGGTCGAATGGCCCATACGTGATCGCGGGTTATTGCGCCGGTGGCGGCATCGCATTCGAGCTGGCGCGCACGCTCGTGAACGACGGCGCGGAGGTCGCGTTCGTCGCCCTGTTCGGGTGTCCATACCCCGCGGCCTATCGTCCCCTGCCGCAGTTGCGCATGGCGGCCGCACAGCAGCTTCGCTGGCTCTCGAATCACGTCCGCGCGATGGCGCCGCTTTCGCTGGCAGGACAGCGCGATTACATCGCGCGCAAATGGCAGCAGCGCCGGGCGCGCCGGCAGGCGACGCGGCCGGCGGAGCCCGACATGGTGCTGGCGCTGCGCGCCCGCGTGGAGAGGGCGACGATCGCGGCCGTCCGGCGCTACTCCCCCGGCCACTTCGCGGGACACCTCGCGCTGTTCCTTCCGAGCCGCAAGCTCGTGCACACCCCGGACCAGCCGCTGCGCTGGCGCAGCGTCGTCGCGAGCGCGGAAGAATATTACGGACCGGACGACTGCAACGGCGATCTCATGCTGCGCGAGCCCCATGCGCGCACCTTCGCCGCGCTCTTCAGGCAATGCCGCGACGGTCTGCGTGAGATCGCCGCATGAGCGCCCCGACGCTCGACAGCCCGAAGGTTCTCCGGCCACACGCCGCAACGGAGCCCGTCTCCGGTCCGCCACGCGG
>DATLZG010000607.1:0-3775 GCA_035574095.1 Burkholderiaceae bacterium
GAGGTGTCACGGCGCCGCACGACGATGGCGGATTGCCCTTCCGACCCCTCCCCATGCCGGTTGGCAAGCCTTCGCCCGCGCCCCGGCTCCGTGCCCCGACGGTCCCGTCCGGGCAGGGGTTGCATTCTTTGAGCAAACCCGAGCCACCGTCAAGGCCCGCCGCGGCACGGGCGGCGCGGAAACGACGCTCCGGTCGCGGCGCCGCAGCGCTCGAGCGAATTGGCGGACGTTTGGGCGGTCCAAGTGCCTAAGTTTTGCGCGCACTGGCCGCTACCAGGCCGGGCGCAGCGACCGGTCGTCGTGTGCGGGCCCAACCGGCCCCCACCAATCGCCGAGCGATGGTCGGAAATGCACGCGGCGCTCGTCCACGCGCGACGAGTTAACTTATGATTACTTCGCTTATTTTGGACCTGTCGGCAAAGTTGGCGTACCTACAATCCGTGTATGGCTGAGCGGTTCGAAGCGGGCACGGTCGTAGAGAAGAAGGCTTCTCGGGTCAAGCCGCCGCCCCTGTATCAGGTGATCCTGCTGAACGACGATTTCACACCGATGGAGTTCGTCGTCAGCGTGCTGCAGAAGTTTTTCGGCAAAGGGCGCGAGCAGGCGACACAGATCATGCTGAAGGTGCATCATGAGGGGCGCGGCGTGTGCGGGGTCTATCCGCGCGACATCGCCGCCAGCAAAGTCGAGCAGGTTTGCAGTTATTCACGCCAGCATCAGCATCCGCTGCAGTGCGTGATGGAGGAAGCATGATCGCGCAGGAACTGGAAGTCAGCCTGCACATGGCCTTCGTCGAGGCCAGGCAGGCGCGACACGAATTCATCACCGTCGAGCATTTGCTGCTGGCGTTGCTGGACAATCCGTCCGCCGCCGAGGTGCTGCGCGCCTGTGCGTGCAACATCGAGGATCTGCGCAAGAGCCTGCAGAACTTCATCGCCGACAACACGCCGATCCTGCCACCGAATTCGGAGGCCGACACCCAGCCGACGCTCGGTTTCCAGCGCGTGATCCAGCGCGCGATCATGCACGTGCAGTCCACCAGCAACGGCAAGAAGGAGGTCACCGGCGCCAATGTGCTGGTGGCGATCTTCGGCGAGAAGGATTCGCACGCCGTGTACTACCTGCACCAGCAAGGAGTGACGCGGCTGGACGTCGTCAACTACATCTCGCACGGCATCACGAAGGCGCCGCAGGGCGAGGAAAAGGGCAAGGAGAAGGCTGACGAGGAGCGCGAGCAGGAGCAGGGCCGCGAACAGACGTCGCCGCTCGAGCAGTACACGATGAACCTTAACCAGTTGGCGCGCGACGGCAAGATCGATCCGCTGATCGGGCGCGAGGCCGAGGTCGAACGGGTAATCCAGGTGCTGTGCCGGCGGCGCAAGAACAACCCGCTGCTGGTCGGCGAGGCCGGCGTCGGCAAGACCGCGATCGCCGAAGGGCTGGCGTGGCGCATCGTCAAGAACGAGGTACCCGAAATTCTCGAGAAGGCGGTCGTCTATTCGCTCGACATGGGCGCATTGCTGGCGGGGACCAAGTACCGCGGCGATTTCGAGCAGCGGCTGAAGGCCGTGCTCAAGCAGCTGAAGAGCAACGCCAACGCGATCCTGTTCATCGACGAAATCCATACGCTGATCGGCGCCGGCTCGGCGTCGGGCGGTACGCTCGATGCGTCGAACCTGCTGAAACCGGCGCTGGCGACCGGGCAGCTGAAGTGCATCGGCGCCACCACTTACAACGAATACCGCGGCATCTTCGAGAAAGACCACGCGCTGAGCCGTCGCTTCCAGAAGATCGACGTCATCGAGCCGACGGTGGCGCAGACGATCGAGATCCTGAAAGGGTTGAAGTCGCGCTTCGAGGAGCACCACGGCGTCAAGTACTCGGCCGGCGCGATCACCGCCGCGGCGGAGCTTTCGGCCAAGTACATCAACGACCGTCATCTGCCGGACAAGGCGATCGATGTGATCGACGAGGCGGGCGCGGCGCAGCGCATCCTGCCGGTGAACAAGCGCAAGAAAACGGTCGGTAAGACCGAGGTCGAAGACATCATCGCCAAGATCGCGCGCATTCCGCCGCAGACCGTTTCTTCCGACGATCGCACGCAGTTGAAGAACCTCGAGCGCAATCTGAAGAACGTCGTGTTCGGGCAGGACCCGGCGATCGAAGCGCTCGCGTCCGCGATCAAGATGGCGCGCTCCGGTCTGGGCAAACCGGACAAGCCGATCGGCAGCTTCCTGTTCTCGGGCCCGACCGGCGTGGGCAAGACCGAGGTCGCCAAGCAACTGGCGTTCACGCTCGGCATCGAGTTGATCCGCTTCGACATGTCCGAGTACATGGAGCGCCATGCGGTGAGCCGCCTGATCGGCGCGCCGCCGGGGTACGTCGGTTTCGATCAGGGGGGGTTACTGACCGAGGCGATCAGCAAGAAGCCGCACGCGGTGCTGCTGCTCGACGAGATCGAGAAAGCGCATCCGGATATCTTCAACATCCTGCTGCAGGTGATGGATCACGGCACGCTGACCGACAACAACGGCCGCAAGGCGGACTTCCGCAACGTGATCATCATCATGACGACCAACGCCGGCGCCGAGTTGCTGAACAAGCGCGTGATCGGTTTCGCCAATACGCGTGAAGCGGGCGACGAGATGGCCGAGATCAAGCGCATCTTCACGCCGGAGTTCCGCAATCGGCTGGACGCGATCATCAGCTTCCGTGCGTTGGACGAGGAGATCATCCTGCGCGTGGTCGACAAGTTCCTGATGCAGCTCGAGGACCAGTTGCACGAGAAGAAGGTCGACATCACGTTCAGCGACGCGCTGCGCAAGCACCTGGCGAAGAAGGGCTTCGACCCGGTGATGGGCGCACGGCCGATGGCACGCCTGATCCAGGACACGATCCGCAAGGCGCTGGCCGACGAGCTGCTGTTCGGGCGGCTGGCGAACGGCGGCAAGGTCGCGGTCGATGTCGACGAGGCCGGCGAGATCAAGCTCGACTTCCCGCCGCCCGACAGCGGCGACGCGACCGCTTCGCGCCGCGGCGAGCCGGTGCTGTCGGATTGAGCGGGCGTTTAATCCAAGACGGATATTGCGCGCGCCGTCCCGATCCCTACGATCGGGACGGCGTTTTTTCGAGGTGAGTTCCGTGTACGAAGCGAAACGCGTTTGGGCGCTGGCGCTGCTAGGCGCCCTGATTCTTGTCCAGGCGGCGCGCGCCGAAGGTGACCCCGATCTGGAGCGGGCGCGCAAGATCGTCAACGGCGGCTGCGTGCTGTGTCACGGCGCCGACGGCGAGAGCTCGAGCGAGCTGTTTCCGAAGCTGGCGGCGCAGAACGCCGCGTATCTGGCGCGCCAGCTGGCTGCCTTCAAGAGCGGCGCGCGCAAGTCGAGCACGATGCAGCCGATGGTCAAGGACCTGTCGGAAGCCGACATGGTGAGTTTGGGCGCCTATTTCGCGCGCAAGCCGCCGACCGCCAACGAGGTCAAGGATCGCGATCTCGCCGACGTCGGTCGTTACATCTACCAGCACGGCAACCGCTTTTCCGGCGTGGCGCCGTGCGCGTCCTGCCACGGGCCGGGCGGCGAGGGCACCGAAACGCTGCCTCGGTTGGCGGGCCAGAACGCGCTCTACCTCGAAAACCAGATCAAACTGTTCAACAAGCGCGAGCGCACGAACGACAACGAGGTGATGCACGTGATCGCTGCGCGCCTGACCGAACTCGAAATCAAGGCGGTCGCCGAGTACTTGGCGGGAAAAAAATAAGCGGCGGTCGCCCGCC
>DATLZG010000608.1:0-2502 GCA_035574095.1 Burkholderiaceae bacterium
AGATCCGCGCCGGGCTGGAGGGCAATTTCTGCCGCTGCACCGGTTATCAGAACATCGTCAAGGCCGTCGCGCAGGGCGCGAAGGCCATGGGGGTCTGACCATGAACGCGCCGCAAGCTGGCTTGATCGGGCGCGCCGTCGAACGGCGCGAGGACTATCGATTTCTGACCGGGCAGGGGCAATACACCGACGACGTGGTGATGCCCAACCAGAGCTACGCGTACTTCCTGCGCAGCCCGCACGCACACGCGAAGATCCGCGGCATCGACACCGCCAAGGCAGAGAAGGCGCCCGGCGTGCTGGGCGTGTTCACCGGCAAGGACACGGCCGGTATCGGCGGCCTGCCGTGCGGCTGGCTGATCACCAGCATCGACGGCACGCCGATGAAGGAGCCGAAGCACCCGGTGCTGGCCGAAGGCAAGGTGCGCTACGTCGGCGACCAGGTCGCGCTGGTGGTGGCCGAGACGCTGGCGCAGGCGAAGGCGGCGGCGGAGTTGATCGAAGTCGATTACGAAGTGCTGCCGGCGGTGACCGACACCGCCACCGCGGCCAAGGCCAAGGTCGCCGTGCACGACGAGGCGCCGAACAACGTCTGCTACACGTGGGCGATCGGCGACAAGGCGGCGGTCGATGCCGCGTTCGCCAAGGCCGCGCACGTGACGAAGCTGGAATTCGTCAACAACCGGCTGATCCCGAACGCGATCGAGCCGCGCGCGGCCAACGCCGTGTACAACCGCGCCGACGACTCCTACACGCTGTACGTCGCCAGCCAGAACCCGCACGTCGAGCGATTGCTGATGACCGCCTTCGTGCTCGGGCTGCCCGAGCACAAGGTGCGCGTGATCGCGCCGGACGTCGGCGGCGGCTTCGGCTCCAAGATCTATCTGTACGCGGAGGAAACCGCGATCACCTGGGCGTCCAAGCGCATCGGCCGCCCGATCAAATGGACCGCCGACAGGAGCGAAGCCTTCCTGACCGATGCGCACGGCCGCGACCATGTGACGGTGGCCGAGCTCGCGCTCGACAAGGACGGCAAGTTCCTCGCGTTGCGCGAATACACGACCGCCAACCTCGGCGCGTATCTGTCCACGTTCGCCTCCTGCATTCCGACCATCCTGCACTCGACGCTGCTGGCCGGCCAGTACACGACGCCGCTGATCTACAGCGAGATCCAGGCCGTGTTCACCAACACCACGCCGGTGGACGCGTACCGCGGTGCGGGCCGCCCCGAGGCGACCTATCTGGTCGAGCGGCTGGTGGAAACCGCGGCGCGCGAGCTGAAGATCCATCCGGCCGAGCTGCGCAAGCGCAACTTCATCCGCACCTTCCCGTACGCGACGCCGGTGGGGCTGACCTACGACAGCGGCGACTACGAAGCCACGCTCAATCGCGTGATGGAAATCGCCGACGTCAAAGGCTTCGAGGCGCGCAAGGCGGAGAGCGCGAAGAAGGGCCTGCTGCGCGGCATCGGCTACTCCTGCTACATCGAGGCCTGCGGCATCGCGCCGTCGAACATCGCCGGCGCTTTGGGTGCGCGCGCCGGGCTGTTCGAAGCCGGCGAGGTGCGCGTGCATCCGACCGGCAAGGTGACGATCTTCACCGGCTCGCACTCGCACGGGCAGGGGCACGAGACCACGTTCGCGCAGATCGTCGCCGACAAGCTCGGCATCCCGATGGAAGACATCGACATCCAGCACGGCGACACCGGCAAGATCCTGTTCGGCATGGGCACGTACGGCAGCCGCTCGCTGGCAGTCGGCGGCACCGCAATCCTGAAAGCGGTAGACAAGGTGATCGCCAAGGGCAAGAAGATCGCCGCCCATCTGCTGGAAGCATCGGAGTCCGACATCGAGTTCGTCAATGGCGAGTTCCGCGTCGCCGGCACCGACCGCAAAAAGGCCTTCGCCGAGATCGCGCTGACGGCCTATGTCCCGCACAACTACCCGCTCGACAAACTGGAGCCGGGCCTGAACGAGAATGCGTTCTACGACCCGACCAACTTCACGTATCCGGCCGGCTCGTACGTGTGCGAAGTGGAAGTCGACCCGGCGACCGGCCAGGTGCGCATCGACCGCTTTGCCGCCTGCGACGACTTCGGCAACGTGATCAACCCGATGATCGTCGAGGGCCAGGTGCACGGCGGGCTGGCGCAGGGCATCGGCCAGGCCCTGCTCGAAGGCTGCGTGTACAACGAAGACGGGCAATTGGTGACCGGCACGTTCCAGGATTACGCGCTGCCGCGCGCCGACGACCTGTGCCATTTCCAGGTGGAGACCGCGAAGGGCACGCCGTGCACGCACAACCCGTTGGGTGTGAAGGGCTGCGGCGAGGCGGGTGCGATCGGCGCGCCGCCGGCGGTGATCAACGCCATCGTCGATGCGCTCGCGCATCTGGGAGTGCGCGACGTGCCGATGCCGGCCACACCGTACAACGTGTGGAAGACGATCCAGGCGGCCAAGAAACACTGAGGGGAACACGATGCAAGCGATGCAATATCACCGTC
>DATLZG010000609.1:0-3370 GCA_035574095.1 Burkholderiaceae bacterium
GTACTCCGACCCGCCGCTGCCCGACGATCAGGCGCTGTCCTGGCTGGTGCTCGGCCGACCGGCCGAACAGGGCGCGGACAACGTCGCGCTGGCGCGGGCGGCGATCGGTTTGCTGGCCGGCAGCGGGGAAGGGTTGCCGACCACGCTCGCGCGCCAGCTCGGTATCGACGAGATCGGCGTTCGAGTCGGCGCCATCGGTGGCGGTGCGTCGCTGCTGCCGCGCTCCGCAGTGGCCGGCAGCCTGCGCGGCGACACGGCCAGCGGCGGCACCGCGTATGGCGAGATCATCACGATCGGCAAACGGCTGAACGACGCCCTGACGATCAGCTACGAACAGGCGCTGACCGGTGCCGCGGGCGTCGTGCAGCTCAGTTACCAGCTAACGCGACGGCTGTCGCTGATCGGTCGCGCCGGTACCGAGAACGCGCTCGATCTCGTGTACAGCATCGCGTTCGATTGACGCCGGCCACGGATTCGCAGGCGTTGGCGCGGAACTGCAGCGCGAGACGGCCCGCACCGACTCGGACGTTGGCTGCGATGCAGGAGACTCAGACGCGCTGCGGGCCGCGCACGACGACCACCGGCACCGTGGCGTGTTCCAGCGTCTCCTGCGTCACCGACCCCAGCAGCGCCCCGGTGTGCGTACCCAGGCCGCGTGTGCCCATCACGATCTGATCGGCGTTGCGTTCGGCGGCGAACTCCGCGATCACGCGGCCCGGCGAGCCGACGAACTGATGCACGCCGTACTTCACTCCCGCCGCGTCGAGCAGCGCGCGCACCGGCGCCAGCGCCTGGTCGCTTCTTTCGCGGTGATAGTCCTGCAGCGCTTCGCGCGCTACGAAGCTCGCCACGTCGCCCGATACGCCGCGCTGCACGTTGACGAGGTCCACCTGCAGCGCCACGTCCGGCGCCAGCCGCGAGCGCATATCCAGGACATGCCGCGCCGCGGCGAGCGATCCTTCGGAGCCGTCGGCGGCGAGCACGACCCGCAACGGACGGCCGGCCGGCACCGGCGCCGGCGCCTCGGTCAACACACGCGCCGGCAGCGGCGCGCGCACGCGCTGCGCGCGTGCGGCGATGGCCTTGCCGATGACCACCACGATCAGCGCGCCGCCGATCGCGCAAGCCACCGGCAGCCAGCGCGGCGCGCTCTCCAGGTAGGGTTTCAGTGCGACGTCGGTCACCAACATGTCGCCGGCGATCCAGCCAAGCAGCGCGGCGCCGAGCGTGATGACGATCGGAAAGCGATCCATCAGCTTCAGCACGAACTGGCTGCCCCACACCACGATCGGGATGCTGACCAGAATGCCGAACACCACCAGACCGATGCTGCCTTTGGCCGCGCCGGCCACCGCGATCACGTTGTCCAGGCTCATCACCGCGTCGGCGACGATGATGGTCTTGATCGCCCCGGCCAACGTCGTCGCGCCCTCGACTTCGCCGTGGCCCTCGCCCTCTTCGGGCAGCAGCAGCTTGACGCCGATCCACAGCAGCAACAGTGCGCCGACGACCTTCAGGTAGGGAATCGCCAGCAGTTGCAGCGCGAAGAAAATCAGAACGACGCGCAAGCCGATCGCGCCGACCACCCCCCAGAAGATCCCCTGCTTGCGCTGCGCCTCGGGCAGTTTGCGGCACGCCAGCGCGATGACCACCGCGTTGTCACCGCCGAGCATGATGTCGATCGCGATGATCTGCAGCACCGCGATCCAGAACTGGGGACTGCCGAAATCCATCTCGTCTCTGCCTTGTTCTTGCGTTGACCTTGATCGCCTTGTCCGCGGCGCGGGGTCGGCAGCTTAACGGATCGGCGTGTCGGGGCGGACATCGCCGTGTAGGCGTCCGCCGCGCGCTGTGGCGGGCTTTGCGGCGCCGCTGCTGGCGCAGGCAGAACCTCGCGTGTATAAGGGATGCGCCGGTGGACCCCACCTGACAAACAACGTACACCACCGCATCGGAGGCCAAGATCATGAGGAGTGAGACATTCCTGCGGCTCGGCGCGGCCGCACTGCTGTCTTTCGCTGCCGGCGTGGCGGCCGCGGCAGGCGTCAGCGTCAAGTTCGATTTATCCAGTCCCGACACCGCACCGTTTCCGAGCGACCGCTTCACGGTGCCGGACTTCAGCCAGCGCACGTTCCGGCGCGTCGCGCTGCCGCAGCCGGACTGCGCGGTACGGCCGTCGGACTGCGCCGACATCGACGTGCTGAATACGCTCGACGGCTTCAACACGCAGCCCCGCATCACGGTGCCGTTCACCGGCCCGATCGACGTCAGCACCGTCAACTCGAACACGGTGTACTTGGTGAACCTCGGCGACACGCTGACGCTGCGCGGCTTCGGCGAGCGCGTCGGCATCAACCAGGTGGTGTGGGATCCGGCGACCAACACGCTGGTGTTCGAATCGGACCAGCTTCTCGCCGAGCACAGCCGCTACCTGCTCGTGATCACCAACGGCGTGCGCGACGCCGCCGGCGATCCGATCGAGCCCGGCCGCTTCGGCCGCTTCCGCCACGATCTGAACTTCGGCCAGACACACGACCGCGCGCTGAAGGACTACCGCAAGGCGCTGCTGGACGGCATGCACTCAGCGGCAGCGCCGCGCGATCGCATCGTCGCGTTGTCGCTTTTCACCACCCGCACGACGACCGGCACGCTGGAGAAGATCCGCCAGCAGATCAAGGCGTCGACCCCGGCGCCGGTGAACTTCATGGTCGGCAACAACGGCACCGAGCGCGCGCTGTTTCCGGTGTCGAGCATCACCGCGATCCAGTTCAACCGCCAGATCGGCACCGCACCGACGTTCAATTCGACGTTCCTGCCGACGCCGGCGCTGAACGTCGTTCCAGGCGCCGTGGCGGCGGTCGCGTACGGCAAGTTCAACTCGCCCGATTACCAGACCCCGGCGAAGTTCATCCCACCGGTGCCGACCCTGCTCGGCCAGCCGCGTCCGCAGGGCACGAACGAGTTGGTCGTTCAGATTTTTCTGCCCGCCGGCGTGAAGCCGGCCGGCGGCTGGCCGGTCGCGATCTTCGGTCACGGATTCACCGACAGCATGTATGGCGCGCCGTGGGTCGTCGCGTCGGTGTTCGCCGCGCACGGCATCGCCACCGCGTCGATCAACGTCGTCGGTCACGGCGGCGGCGCACTCGGCAATCTGACCGTGATCCGCGCGAGCGGCGCCCCGGTCGTCGTGCCGGCGGGCGGCCGCGGCATCGACCAGGACGGCAACGGCACGATCGACTCCACCGAAGGCGTCAACGCGGCGCCGCCGGCCACCATCGTCGGTTCGAGCGACGGCCTGCGGCAGACGGCGATCGATCTGATGCAGTTGGTGCGCCAGATCGAAGTCGGCATCGACGTCGACGGCGACGGC
>DATLZG010000610.1:0-3054 GCA_035574095.1 Burkholderiaceae bacterium
TAGAAGTCACCGCCACTGCTGCGGCGATCCTTCAATGCGCGCAGCCGTTCCACTTCCTCGCTATAGTGTTGCCAGAGCGCATCCTGGTTTATGTAACCCGCGTCGAACAGACGGCGCAACGCGACGAGGGTGCTGACCTTGAACTGGCGCGCGAGCCGCTGGATTTCATCCGCAATGGGTGCATTGCGCTGGTGTATTGTGCGCAGTTCCTCCATGGGCACCAGCAGTTCCGCGGCAACCTGATTACACCAGCGCTCGGTTTGCTGCTCGGGGACCCGTCCTGCCTGCGTATCCGACACGCCGGTTGCACCCAGCCACACATGGGCCAGCTCATGGGCCAAGGTGAACATCTGCGCCGCCTTGCTGTCGGCGCCGTTCAGGAAGACCAGCGGCGCAAGCTCATCCACCAGCGCTAAGCCGCGAAACTCGCCCACATCCAGCTTGCGGTGGCTGTTACTGCCTACAACAGAGCTCACCATAACCAGCACACCGGCGTCTTCGGCCTTGGCGATCAACTGGCGCAGTGCGTCCGTCCAGGTTGGCAACTGGCGACGCGCTTCGGCGGACAGACCCAGCGTCTCGCGCAGGAGCCGCGCAACCACATGGGGAGAATCTTGCACACTGGCGCTGCCCACGAAGGATAAGACCGGCAAGCCTTGCATTCTGGCATGCTCCCGATACCAGTCCTGTCGCTGCTGGCAGAGGTAAAGCGTATCCAGCAGCTCGCTGGAGGGTTCGGCGAGCATCTCGTCGCGCAGAGTGCGAAAGTCCGGCACCGGCAGTGCCAGCACGGGCGGCTGGGGCAGGAAGAAATAGCCAAAGGCGGTGTGCGTGAGCCGCGCGAAGCCTTCCAGCTGCCTGAGCGTGGGCCGGGCTTCGCCGCGTAGCCACAAGGGCCACTTGGGGAAGCGCGCCACTAGGTCATCATCGTGCAGGCGGGCGCGTTGTGCCGCCCAACGAAGCACGGGAATGGAAGCGGCTACGGTGGTCATGCCTTGTCCTCGGGCACAAGGGCTGGCTTCTCACGGACAAAACCGCTCGCCAGCTCGCGTACCGTCATCGGCGGCCAGGTTTTGATCGGATGAAAAATTTCATGCTTGCCGAGATGGGCGAAAAGCGAACCTTCTGCGCTGAAGGCAGACGAGCCGGTGAGCACATCGAGGCGAAAGTCGCGCCGCTGGAATTTGCCCTTGCCGAGGTAGCCCCATTCGGCAAAGGTAATCGGCTGGCCGTCGTGGGTACACATCTTCAGCGCGTCGCCATGCACGAGGTTGTGGGCGAGGACCCAGGACGCCGCGCGATAGAGTTCATGGGAGGCATCCACGCCCAGGTATTCCGCGAAAGTCTCCAGCAGGTTTGCGCGGCACTCGGCGATGTTGTCGGCCAGGAGCTCGACGCCGTAGATGCACATCAGCGCCAGCAACGCATAGTGCCGCCGCTCGAAGTCGCACTTGCCGTACTTCAGCTCCACGGCGGCCAGCTTGCGCCGCAGAATCTGCACGAGGAAGTTGCCGCTGCCGCAAGCCGGTTCCAGAAAACGGGAATCGATCCGCTCGGTCTCGTCCTTCACCAGGTCGAGCATGGCCTCGACCAGCCATGGCGGGGTAAAGACCTCCCCGTGGTCGGCGACGCGCCGCTTGGACTTTATGTGGTCCATGAATCAACCCTCTCAGCCAGGGCGGCAGTCATTAAGCGATTCCATGCCCGCTGGCTTGTCTTGATGAGCCTCATCCGAATCTCGCCCTCACCGGATTGGTTGGACGACATCGAGCCGTTGGCGAGCACGAAGCCTGCGACACCCGTCGGCGCGAGGTGGTGGACGATGTGCTGCACCCAGGCGAAGTTGGCGTTGCCCACGGGCGGGACGCCGTACTGCCAGCGCTTGTCGTCGCGCAGGCGCGCGTCGCCCTTCTTGCCCTCGGCGCTCGCGAACTGCGAGAGGAAGTATTCGTAGACGCGGCCGAGCACGTCCCTGGCGCGGGCTTCTTCGTCGCCGACCTTGATGTTGCTGATCATGTCAATGAGCTGGCCGAGGCGCGTCTTGTCGAGCGCGGGGCGCGCGTAGTCTTTCGGCAGCACGCCCTTGAGCGCCGGGTTATGGCTCCGGCCGCCGCTGCGCGGCTTAACGTTCGCTTCGCTCACGTTAGCCTGCGCCGAAACTGCGTTTTCGCGTTCGATGCCGGCCATCGCGTCGTCCACGAGCTGGCCGATGGTGGGTTGTTTGGCCTGGTGCTTGAGATGGGCCCAACGCGCCTCGGGCGGCAGCCAGAAGACGTTCACCGCCCGGTATTCGTCCGGGTCTTCGGGATCGGCGCCGCTCGCTTTGTCGGCGACGAGCTTCGCGTGCTGCTCTTCGAAGGCGTCGGAGATGTACTTGAGGAAGATGAGGCCGAGCACGACGTGCTTGTACTCGGCGGCGTCCATGCTGCTGCGAAGCGCGTCGGCCATTTGCCAGAGCTGGGCCTCGTAGCCGACCGTGGCGCCATTCCGGTCCCTGTCGTTGCTGCGTGCTTTCCTTGCCGTTCGATCCATGGATGCCTCGAGGTAGAGAAAGACTGCAAAGCGTCCCTCCGGGCACGCTAGAAGCTATCTTGGAACGCCCCCTTATGACAATCTCCCTCTCCCGCCACCTGGACGTTCACCGAACGTTCGCTCCAACGCAGGGGCGCGCGCCTTTTTCCTGAGCCGTCTTGACCGATTGCGCCGCTGCGCAGGCATTTGATCCCCGTCAAAGCGCACTGGGCCGTAGCGTCAGCAGAATGCACATCCGGCCGGACAAGCGAAAGGAGTCGCGCCATGCCCACCTACGTCATGCTGACTCGGGTATCACCGGAAATCGTGCGTTCCCCACAGACGCTCGAAGAACTGGAGAAGAAGGCGATGGAGCAGGTCAGAGCGCATTGCCCGCGCGTCAAGTGGATGCACAGCTACGCCATCCTCGGGCCGTACGACTATCTGGACATTTTCGAGGCGCCGGACAACGAGACGGCGGCCAAGGTGTCGACCCTGATTCGCGCCCACGGCCGCGCGCACTCCGAGATCTGGGTGGCCACC
>DATLZG010000611.1:0-4985 GCA_035574095.1 Burkholderiaceae bacterium
CGAGCCGGTGCGCGAGGAGGAGAAACGATGACCCGGCGCCCGATCGGCGACGTGATGCTCGCGGTCGAGAACATCTCGCTCGCGTTCGGCGGCGTCAAGGCGCTGACCGATGTGTCGTTCGACGTGCGCGAACACGAGGTGCGCGCGATCATCGGCCCCAACGGCGCCGGCAAGAGCTCGCTGCTGAACTGCATCAACGGCGTGTATACGCCGCAATCCGGCCGCATCGTGTTCCGCGGGCAGAGCTTCGCCCGCATGAACCCGCATCGTGCGGCCGTGATGGGCATCGCGCGCACGTTCCAGAACCTGGCGCTGTTCAAGGGCATGAGCGTGCTCGACAACATCATGACCGGCCGCAACCTGCGCATGCGCACCAACCTGCTGTGGCAGGCGCTGCGCATCGGGCCGGCGGAGAACGAGGAGCTGGCGCACCGCGCCTACGTCGAGAAGATCATCGATTTCCTCGAGATCCAGGCCTGGCGCAAGACCCCGGTCGGGCGTCTGCCGTACGGATTGCAGAAGCGCGTCGATCTGGGCCGCGCGCTGGCAATGGAGCCCAAGCTGCTGCTGCTCGACGAGCCGATGGCCGGCATGAACCTCGAGGAGAAGCAGGACATGTGCCGCTTCATCCTCGACGTCAACGACGAGTTCGGCACCACGATCGTGCTGATCGAGCACGACATGGGGGTGGTGATGGACATCTCGGATCGGGTGGTCGTGCTGGACTACGGGCGCAAGATCGGCGACGGCACGCCGGACGAAGTGCGCAACAACCAGGACGTGATCGATGCCTATCTGGGCACGGCCCACTGAGCGAGCGACGATGGGATTCTTTCTCGAGACGCTGTTCAACGGGCTGATGACCGGCATGCTGTATTCGCTGGTCGCGCTCGGCTTCGTGCTGATCTTCAAGGCCTCCGGCGTGTTCAATTTCGCGCAGGGCGCGATGGTGCTGTTCGCGGCGCTGGCGATGGCGCGCTTCGCCGAATGGCTGCCCGGCATCACCGGTATCGACAACAAGTTCGTCGTCAACGTCTTCGCCTTCGCGATCGCCTTGGCGATCATGGTTGCGGTGGCATGGCTGATCGAGCGGCTGGTGCTGGCCAAGCTGGTCAACCAGGAGGGGGTCACGCTGCTGATGGCGACCTTGGGCGTGACCTACTTCCTGGACGGCTTCGGCCAGACCGTGTTCGGCTCCGACATCTACAAGCTGGACGTCGGCATGCCGAAGGAGCCGATGCTCGCCTTCGAGAATGTCTTTCAGGGCGGCATCCTGATCGGGCGCGAGGACCTGATCGCCGCCGCGGTGGCGGCCGCGTTGGTCGGAGTGCTGGCGCTGTTCTTCCAGAAGACCGCCACCGGCCGCGCGCTGCGCGCGGTGGCCGACGATCACCAGGCGGCGCAGTCGATCGGCATTCCGCTGAACCGCATCTGGGTGATCGTGTGGTCGGTGGCCGGCTTCGTCGCGCTGGTGGCCGGCATCATCTGGGGCAGCAAGCTGGGCGTGCAGTTCTCGCTGTCATTGGTGGCGTTGAAGGCCTTGCCGGTGGTGATCCTCGGCGGGCTGACCTCGGTGCCGGGCGCGATCGTCGGCGGGCTGATCATCGGCGTCGGCGAAAAACTGTCCGAGGTCTATCTGGGCCCGGCGCTCGGCGGCGGCATCGAGATCTGGTTCGCCTATGTGGTGGCGCTGATTTTCCTGCTGATCCGGCCGCAGGGGCTGTTCGGCGAGAAGATCATCGACCGGGTGTGAGGGCGGCGCATGCTGTACCGCGAGAACGGCCAGTTCAAGACCAGCTATCGCAGCGACCAGCAGATCTTCCCGATCCTGCAAGACCGCATCGCAATCGGCGCGCTGCTGGCCTTCGCCTTCGTCGGCGTGCCGCTGCTGGCCGACGAGTACCTGTTTCGCGCCATCCTGATTCCGTTCGTGATCCTTTCGCTCGCCGCACTGGGCTTGAATATCCTGACCGGTTACTGCGGCCAGATCTCGCTCGGCACCGGTGCCTTCATGGCGGTGGGCGCGTACGCCGCCTACAACCTGATGGTTCGCATCGACGGCATGCCGCTGGTGGGGGCGATCCTCGTCGGCGGGCTGTTCGCCACCGCGGCCGGCGTGATCTTCGGCATCCCGTCGCTGCGCATCAAGGGGCTCTATCTGGCGGTGGCCACGCTGGCGGCGCAGTTCTTCTTCGACTGGCTGTTCCTGCGCGTGAAGTGGTTCACCAACTATTCGGCCTCCGGGTCGGTGTCGGTGGCCTCGCTCGACGCCTTCGGCTGGCGCATCGATACTGCCGCCGAGCGCTATCTGTTCTGCCTGCTCTTCCTCACGGCTTTCGCGTTGGCGGCGAAGAACCTGGTGCGCGGCCGTATCGGGCGGGAGTGGATGGCGATCCGCGATATGGACGTGGCGGCGGCGGTGATCGGCATCCGGCCGATGCCGGCCAAGCTGTCGGCGTTCGCGGTCAGCTCGTTCTACGTCGGCGTAGCCGGCGCGCTGTGGGGATTCGTGCATCTGGGCTCGTGGGAGCCGGCGGCGTTCTCGATCGACCGTTCGTTCCAGCTGCTGTTCATGGTGATCATCGGCGGGCTGGGCTCGATCATGGGCAGCTTCTTCGGCGCCGCTTTCATCGTCGTGCTGCCGATTTTCCTGAACCAGTTCCTGCCGTGGGTGGGCGATTTGTTCGGGGTGAGCGTCAGCACCGCGATGGTCAGCCACGTCGAGTTCATGATCTTCGGCACGCTGATCGTGTTTTTCCTGATCGTCGAGCCGCACGGCCTGGCGCGGCTGTGGTCGATCGGCAAGGAGAAACTGCGTCTATGGCCTTTCCCGCATTGACGCGCGCGCTCGGCGCGCCGAGTTTTCTCTGAGGCACCGCAGAGTGCCGGATCGCAACTTTCCACAGGAGGTAGGCATGAAGCTCAAGTCCTTCGCAATGGCCGTCGCGCTCGCCGCTGCCGCCGCCGGCCCGGGCGCCGCATCGGCGCAAGCCAAGGAGCAGTTCTTTCCGGCGCTGGTCTATCGCACCGGGCCGTACGCGCCGAACGGCACGCCGTTCGCCAACGGTTACGTGGACTACCTGAAACTCGTCAACGCCAAAGGGGGCATCAACGGCGTCAAGGTCACCTGGGAGGAGTGCGAGACCGGTTATGCCACCGACCGCGGCGTCGAGTGCTATGAGCGGCTGAAAGGCAAGGGCGCGAGCGTCTTCCACCCGCTGTCCACCGGCATCACGTTCGCGCTGACGGAGAAAGCGCCGGTGGACAAGATTCCGATCATCACCGCCGGCCTCGGCCGCAGCGAATCGACCGACGGCACGGTGTTCGCCTGGAACTTCCCGCTGGCCGGAACCTACTGGGACGCGGCCGATATCCTGGTGCAGCACGTGGCCAAGAAAGAGGGCGGCTTCGACAAGCTGCGCGGCAAGAAGATCGCGCTCGTCTATCACGACTCGCCGTACGGCAAGGAGCCGATTCCGCTGCTGCAGGAACGGGCCAAGATGCACGGCTATGAGCTGATGCTGTTGCCGGTCGCGCATCCGGGCGTGGAGCAGAAATCGACCTGGCTGCAGATCCGTCAGAACCGGCCCGATTACGTCTTTCTCTGGGGCTGGGGTGTGATGAACTCCACCGCGCTGAAAGAGGCGGTCGCGACCGGCTACCCGCGCGAGAAGATGTACGGGGTCTGGTGGGCCGCGGCCGAACCCGACGTCAAGGACGTCGGCGAGGGCGCCAAGGGTTACAACGGGCTGACGCTGCAGCACGGCGCGGAACCGAACGCCAAGGTCGTCAAAGAGGTTCTGTCTCTGGTGCACGACAAGGGCCAAGGCACCGGCCCGCGCGACGAAGTCGGCACGGTTCTGTACATGCGCGGTCTGATGGCGGCGATGCTGTCGGTCGAAGGGGTGCGGCGCGCGCAGGAACGCTTCGGCAAGGGCAAGGTGATGACCGGCGAGCAGGTGCGCTGGGGCCTTGAGAACCTGGCGCTCGATCAGAAGAAGCTCGACGCGCTGGGCTTCGCCGGCGTGCTGCGGCCGATCAGCACCAGTTGCGTCGATCATCGCGGCGAGGTGTGGGCGCGCATCCATACCTGGGACGGCAAGAAATGGGTGTTCACGTCCGACTGGTACCAGTCCGACCAGCAGATCATCAAACCGATGATCAAGAACGCGGCCGCCAAGTACGCGCAGGAGAAGAAGATCACCCCGCGCACGCCCGAGGATTGCCAGAAGTAGTGACGACCGCCGGCCGGCCCGCTGGGCCGGCCGGCTTTAGCGAGTCCCCCATGCAGCCGGCCGCCAATCAAGTCCTGCTGAACGTCAACGGCATCGAGGTCATCTACAACCACGTGATCCTGGTGCTGAAGGGCGTGTCGCTGCAGGTGCCCGCAGGCAAGATCGTCGCGCTGCTCGGCGGCAACGGTGCCGGTAAGACGACCACGCTGCGCGCGGTCAGCAACCTGCTGGCCGGCGAACGCGGCGAGGTCACCAAGGGCTCGATCGAGCTGCGCGGCGAACGCATCGAGCGCCTGACGCCGGCCGAGCTGGTCAAGCGCGGCGTGATCCAGGTGATGGAAGGGCGGCATTGCTTCGCCCACCTGACGATCGAGGAGAACCTGCTGACCGGGGCGTACACGCGCACCGACGGCAAGGCCGCGATCGCCGCGACGCTGGAGAAGGTATACGCGTACTTCCCGCGTCTGAAGACCCGGCGCAGCTCCCAGGCGGCGTACACCTCCGGCGGCGAGCAGCAGATGTGCGCGATCGGCCGCGCGCTGATGGCCAATCCGAAGATGGTGCTGCTGGACGAGCCGTCGATGGGGCTGGCGCCGCAGATCGTCGAAGAGGTGTTCGAGATCGTCAAGGATCTGAACGCCAAAGAGGGCGTCACGTTTCTGCTCGCCGAGCAAAACACCAACATGGCGCTGCGTTACGCCGACTACGGCTACATCCTGGAAAACGGCCGCGTGGTGATGGACGGCCCGG
>DATLZG010000612.1:0-8234 GCA_035574095.1 Burkholderiaceae bacterium
CCTGCGGCAGGCGCTCGATCACCTCGTGCACACGCGCGGCGCGCGCCGCCGCCTCGATCGCCGTCGGCGGCAGCCCGCGGCCCATGTCGATGTTCTCGCGCGCGCTCGCTGCCAGCAGATACGGCTCCTGCGGCACCACGCCCACCGCGGCGCGGAAATGCGCGTCGTCCAGCAGCGCCAGCGGGATGCCGTCGATTTCGATGCGACCGGCCTGCGGCGCATAGAAGCGCAGCAGCAGCGCGAGCAGCGTGGACTTGCCGCTGCCGGTGTGGCCGACGATGCCGATGAAAGCGCCGGGTGCAATATCCAGCGACACGTCATGCAGCACCGGCTCGGCGGGGTCGTAGCCGAAGCTGACGTCCCGCAGCGTCACCTGCCCGCGCTCGATACGCCGCGCGTGTACCACGCGCTCGCTGGCGCCGTGCGCGAGCAGGCCGTTGACGCGCGCGGCGGCGATCACCGACTGCTGCAGCGCTGAGAACTGCATCGTGATCTGGATCAGCGGCTCGGTCACGCGCGCGATGTAGGCGATGAACGCGTACAGCAGCCCGACCTCCAGCGCCTGCGCGGTCTGCGCGCCGAACGCCGCCACGACGGCGACGATCAGCACCACGCTGGCGAAATCCAGCGCCGGCCGCAGCAGCCAGGCGTTGGCGCGCACCTCGCCCATGCGGGCGCGGAAGTAGTCTTCGTTGGTGCGCGCGAAGCGGCTGCCGAAGCGCTGCACCGCCCGCACCGCCTGCAGCACGGCCACGCCGGCGATGCTCTCCGCCATCTGCGCGTTGATGTCGCTGCGCAAAGCGCGCGCGCGTGCCACCGGGCCGCTGGCCAGCCTCTGGTAGCCCCAGATGATCGCCACCGTCGCCGGCACCAGCGCCAGCACGATCAGCATCAGCCGCCAGTCCAGATACGCCATCGCGACGATCGCGCCGACGAGCACCGTCAGCCCCTGCAGCATCTCGAACAGCACCTGCACGTACAGTTGCTTGACCTGCTCGGTGTCGTTGGTGATGCGCGAGACGAGCTGGCCGGTGATCGCGCGGTCGAAAAACGCCACCGGCAGCCGCAGCACGTGCGCGTACACCTGGCTGCGCAATCGGGCCACCGCGGCCATCGCGACATCGGCCAGCCGCACCAACTGCAAGTAGCGCAGCAGACTCGCCGCGCAGCCGGTCATCAGATAGCCGGCCAGCAGCAGCGCGACCGGCCACGGCGCGAAGTCGCGCGGCAGCAGATGCTCGTCGATCAGCATCTTGCCGAAGATCGGCCCCAGCGCCTCCAGCAGGCCGGCCGCTGCCAGCCAGATCGTGGCCGCGACGACGCGCCGCCGGTCCGGGCGCGCCGTGCGCACGAGCAGCGCGAGCGCCTGCCGCCGTTCGTCGGGCGGCACGCTGCGCGCCGTCACCTCCATATCGCTTTGCGCCGCAATCGCCATGTCCGTCACCGAGGCCGCCTCTCAAGCGGCGTCCAGGCTCGCCTCCAACTGTTGGTAGCGCCACTGCGCGGCATACCAGCCGCCGCGCGCCAGCAACTGCTCGTGCGTGCCGCGTTCGGCGACCGTGCCCGCGCGCAGCACCAGGATCTCGTCGGCATCCATCACCGCCGACAGCCGGTGGCTGATCACGATCGCCGTGCGCCCAACGCGCGCGCCGCGCAGGTGGGCGAGGATGCGCGCTTCGGTGCCGGTGTCGACCGCGGACAGCGCATCGTCCAGCAGCAGCAACGGAGCGTCGGTCAACAGCGCGCGTGCGATCGCCACCCGCTGGCGCTGCCCGCCCGACAGAGCCACACCGCGCTCGCCGACCGGCGTGTCGTAGCCGTGCGGCAGCCGCAGGATGTCGTCGTGCAGCGCGGCCAGCCGCGCCACGCGCTCGATCTCCTCGCGCGATGCTTCGGGCCGCGCCAGCGCGATGTTCTCCGCAATGGAGGCCGAAAAGAGAAACGGCTCCTGCGGCACCCAGGCGATCGCCGCATGCAGCGCGTCGAGCCGGTAGTCCTCCAAGCGATGCGCTCCCCAGCGGATCTCCCCTTCACTCGGCGCGAAGTGCCGCAGCAGCAATCGCACCAGGGTGGACTTGCCGGCTCCGGTCGGTCCCACGACGCCAAGCGTCTTGCCCGGCGCGAGCGCGAATTCGATGTCCCGCACCGCGAGCGGCGCCGCGCCACCCTCCTCGCGCGGGTAGGCGAAGCTCACGCGCTCGAAGCGCAGCGCGCCTGCCTCCACGCGCGCGACGCCGCCGCGGTCCTCCACCGCGAGCGGCTGCGCGAGCAGCGGACCCAGCCGCCCCCAGGCCGCGCGCCCGCGCTCCAGCAGCGACAGCACCCAGCCGGCGGCGAACATCGGCCAGATCAACTGTCCCAGGTACATCGTGAACGCCGTCAGACGGCCCACGCTCAGCTCTTCGCGCCACACCATCCAGCCGCCGACCGCGAAGGCGAGCACGGTCGCCACCGTCAGGGTCACGCCGACGGCCGGCTCGTAGGCCGCCTCCCAGCGCTGCGCGTCGAAGCTCGCATCGGCGGCCGCCTGCGTGCGGCGCTCGAACTCCCGGCCCGCGTGCACCTCCAGCCCCAGCGCGCGCAGCGTGCGCACGCCGGCCACCGTCTCCTGCGCGTGCTCGTTCAGCGCAGAAAAACGGTCGAGCGACAGCCGCCAGGCGTCGTGCACGCGGCGCGAGATCACCCAGAACGCGCCCGCCATCAAAGGAAACGGCAGCAGTGCCACCGCGGCCAGCCGCCAGTCGATCGCGAGCGTCATCATCGCCACCACCAGCACCAGCGTGAGCGTGCCGTCGAAGCCGGCGAGAAAGGCCTCGCCCGCGGCCATTTCGATCGCATCGACGTCGTTGGTCGCACGCGCCATCAAATCGCCCGTCCGCTGGCGCTGGAAAAAGGCCGGCCCCTGCCGCGTCAGCCGCGCATAAAGCTGCGTGCGCAGCTCGACGCCCAGCCGGTAGGCCGCCGAGAAAAGCTGCAAGCGCCAGCCGACGCGCAGCGCATAGATCGCGACTCCCGCCGCGACCAGCAGCGCGAGCTCGCGCACCAGCGCCGCGCGGTCGAGCGCGCCGGCCACCAGCGCATCGACGATGTGCCCGACCTGGCGCGGAATCCAGACCGTCAGGATCGCCACACCGACCAGCATCGCGCCCGAGGCCACGTACGCGCGCCAGTGGCGGCGGGCGAACGAAACGAGCAACTGCGTGAGCGAAAGCGGCACGGTGTAGGGATCGGCATCGCCGCGTTCGACGGTCGCGGGATCCGATGCGGCCACGAACGCGAAAGGCCGCGATTGTATGGGCAGGCGCGCGCGCCGCTTGCCGCGGCAGCCCACGGGTGCCAGCGCGGGGCGGCGCGTCGTTGTTCATCCCGAACACGCTTCGCGCCCGATCGCTGCCGGTTCCGGTTCGTGCGGCACAGAAACGTTGCAGCAACGATGGCGAGGCAAAGTGCCGGCTCTACTTGACAGGAGAAACCATGTTCAGCGGCCTCGGATATGTCACGATCCTGAGCCTGTTCGGCGGCGCCTTGTTCGTCGGCGGTCCGTTCGAACGAATTGCAGCGCTGGAGATCCATCAGATCCAGCCCACGAAACCCGAGCGGCAGATCGAAATGACCAACGTCAGCTACTTCTTCGGCAAGAAGTCGCTGATCGAAGAGCGACTGGATCTGAGGTTGGGAGTCACCGCAACGCGGGCGCGCGGCAGCATCGTTCAACTGGAAGGCAGTTTCGAAGCGGGCACGCTGCGCTCGCAGGTCCTGGATAGTCCGGCGTGGGGCGCCGGCCCTACCGTCGGCGCAACGCTCAGGGTGCTGGAGATCGGTCCGACCCGGCTGAATCTGGAAGCGAGCGGGTCCGTCATGGCATTCGACCGCAGCTTTCCTGCCGGCGGCACTTGGTACAACGGCATGGTGCAGGCCGGGCCCAGCCTGAGCGTCGACCTGGACCGGAAGCGGAATCTGACCGTCGGCGCGCGGTGGACCCACCTATCGAATGGCCAGGGCCTCGGCGCGCACAACCCCAGCGTCGACGGCAGGGGAATCTTCGTGCAGTACGAACGCACGCTCGGCCGCAATGCCGAGCGCCGTTCGTAACCGGCACGTTACGGGCCTGGAGGGTCGCGCAGCGGGATGCGCGCCGCGCACGAAGTGCCAGTTCTTGCCTTTGCGCGTCTGGTGCATCTCGGGATCGCGGGCGGCGGCCTGGTTCTTCGTCGAACTGGGTGCGGCGGTGATCGCGGCATCCAGAATCGTGCCTGCAGGCAGCATCAAACCGTTGCTGGCCACGTGGGCTTTGCTGACACCAAACAGCCCTTTGCCCAAGCCGTGCTTCTGCCGTAGGTACCAGAAGTTCAGGATCGTGGTCTCGTCCGGTACCCGATCGAGCTTCACGCCAGCGAAGCGGCGCATCGATTCGACTTCGTACAGGGCGTCTTCCAACGCCGGGTCGCTCAGGTTGTAGAACAACTGCAAACAGTGCACCCGCAGAATGACCGGCAACGGGTACGGCGGCCGGCCTTGGTTGCCTTTGGCGTGGTGTGGGGCGTTGCGCGCTTCAAGCTCGGACCACGGGATCAAGCCGTCCATCTGCTGCAGAAACGCCTCACGCCGCGTCGTGCGCTTTTTGGCGGCGTACTCGGCTTTGGCAAAACTCAGCTGGCTCATGCGCTCGTTCCCCTCTCAGATGCTCGCGCGACTATGGCCGGGGCGAGGGGTTTTTCAGAGGTTTCTTAATTTTTCAATGCGGAATTAATAGAGTGGCCCTGGCCTCGCAGTGACTTCAATAAAGGCGACCAGTCTCTGAGGGCACCGGTTTGAACAACTCGACCTTCTGCGACGACACCAAGGACTACTTCTTGCACTTTATGAGCATACTGCGGTTAGTGACAGAGCCACCATAAAGCCCGTACTGGTTTCCAACGACTACTACACCTTGATCTGTGCCTCCCGCAATCACTTCGTAACCTCTTCTGCCACAAATCTCCCCTGCCTTCTCGTAGCACATACCCCAGTTCAATGCCGCCCCTGAGCAGTTGATGCTGTGCCCTTTCTCTCCGTCCGGCAGGTACGTCTCCTTCGACGTCGCGCAGCCGACAACAACTGTGCAGAGTGCGACTGTGTAAAGCGTCTTCACGAGCCTTCCTCCTTTTCACTCGAACGCTGCGTAAATTTGCTTGCCCTCCGCGACATAGCCCATCTAGCCTTGCTCGGTTCTGTCTGTTGTTTAAGATCCATCGTGCTTCGGTGTACCCCTTGGATTGGAGGTGGGCTTCAATAGCTCACTAGTCTTACTGTGTCACAAAAGTGGTCTTTCGTTTCGGTGACCGCAGTGTGGCAGTGACCGAGTCGATGGATGAGGGCCACGCCGAGTTGATGGCGGATCGTTGCGATGGAATCGGCCGTGTGGCGCTGCGCGCGCCGGGCTGCCACGCGGGATGTAATCGGCGGGAAGGGCAGGCACTTGGCGGACGAGGAAGTTTTTTTTGGCGGCGGTGCGGCCGGTGGCGAGACGTTCCGAGACGAGGAAGCCATAGGCGGCGATCGTCAAGCTGGCATGGTGGTGAAACCCGCGCCAGCCTCGACCTTCGTAATGGCCCAACCCCAGTTCCTGCTTCAGGTCCTGGTAGTCGCGCTCGATGCGCCAGCGCATATGTGCTTTGGCCGCCAGATCGTCGATCGCGGTGTCGGCCGGCAGGTTCGACAGAAAGTACTTCAGCGGCTCGGCCTGGTCGGCGGGCCACTGGATCAGCAGCCATTCCTGGGGGCGCAAGCGGGCGCGGCCCGCGTTGCCACCGGCATGGCGCACGCGCACGGCGGCAAAACGGCTGCTCAGCGTCTCGTTCGTGCCCTCGCGCCAACGGATCGTTTGCCAAGCGCTGTCGGGCAGCCGCTGCGCCAGCGCCTTGACGCTCAGTGGCGCGCGGCGGGGCGTGCGCCGCGGCATCACGGGCGGCCGCCCCGTGCCGCGATAGCGCCGCGGCGCCAGCGGCTCAATGCCCGGCGGCCACACCACCACCGAGGAGGTGATGCCCACCACGTACGGCAGGCCGAGATCGTTCAGTCGCGTGCGAAACGCCGCATCGACCCCGTAGCCGGCGTCGGCCAGCACGCAGTACTTCGGCGCGCCCTCGGCCAGCAGCCTTTCCAGCTGTGCCAGCGCAATCTCAGTCTTGGTGGCGAACTTCACCTCCTCAGGCACACCCGCCTTGCGCCGCCGCCCCGCATCGTCAGCCCAGGACTGCGGCAAGTACAACCGATAGGCCACCGGCAGGCTCGCTTGCTCGTTGGCCAGCCAGATGCTCACCGCCACTTGGCAGTTGTCCTGCTTGCCCAGCACCCCGCAGTACTGCCGCGCCACACCCACCGAGTGCCGGCCCTTCTTCGGAAACGCCGTGTCGTCGATGATCCAGTAGCCCCCTGCCGACAAATCCATCTTCGGCACCACCCACTGGGCCACCCGCCGCAGCATCTCCCGGTCGGACCACTCGGCCCGCGCCACGAAGTGATGCAGCGCCTGGTGCCGGGCGCTGGCGCGCAGCGGATCGATCCGCGCCGCCATCGGCTCCACGCTCTTGCGCGATCCCGGCAGGATCAACCCAGTGCAGTACCCCCGCAACCCCGCATGCCGATCCGCATGCCCAAGCCCCGCCGCCAAATGCTCCATGTACCGCTCAAACCGCTCGCCCGCACCCATCGCGCCTCACACGAAAGACGACGAAGTGCGTATAGTGCCCTGAATTTACTGACACAGTAAGACTAATGTCCGCGTTGAGCGGCCGCCGAGTGGCGAAGCCGCGAGGGAACCCGCCAGCGACGCTGTCGGGCAATCCGCTCGAACATGCGGTTTGCCATCTCAGCCTGAGCTAGCACCAAAGCCGCCGAGGAACAGACTGGCGCCAATGACATAACCGAAGTCATACCAGCCGCCAGAGTTTGGGAAGGCATAAATCCGGTAGTCGGTGAAGATGCTCCCGATGAGAGAAAACACGATAAGGAAGCCGTGCAGGACACCAGAGAGGAAACCGGGAGGATCGTACGCCGAAACAGGAGGCTGAGTAGCGCAGCTCGCCAGTAACGCCAGGGTGGCGACGCCTAGGAGAAAGACGGATAAACGGTGACGTCGCGACACTCGACTCAGCTGCACGGCAATGGCCTCCCTCTAGATGCCCTACGTAATTTAACCGCTACCGCCGCCACCGAATAACCTATCCCGGTAGCGGCTAACCTGGAACAACCGGCCGCACCGATACCGCGTCGGGCCTGGCATTCCAGGCAGAGACTGTATCTACGTACAGTATTAACCACACCCATGAAACCCGGCACCCGTCCTCCGCTACGCTCGGCCCGGCTGCTGGATCAGTTGCGCGAGCGCATTTGCTACTGCGACTACAGCTTGCGGACCGAGCAGAGCTATGTTCACTGGGTCCGCCGGTTCATCCGCTTTCACGGTCTGCGGCATCCGCGCGACATGGGCGCATGCGAGGTCGAAGCTTTCTTGCGGCATCTGGTCAACAGCCGCCAATTGTCGCCCTCGACGCACAAGCAAGCCTTGTGCGCGCTCTTGTTCCTGTATCGGGAGGTACTGGATGTCGAGTTGCCGTGGATGCAGGAGCTCGTCCGGCCGAAGGCGCGTGTGCGCGTTCCGGTCGTGCTGTCGCGCGAGGAAGTGGCGCGGCTTCTCGCAAAGGTGCCAGACGAGCATCGTTTGTTCGCGCAACTTTCGTACGGCGCCGGCCTACGATTGCTCGAATGCCTGCGCCTGCGCATAAAGGATCTCGATTTCGATCGCGGCACGATGGTCGTGCGTTGCGGCAAGGGCGGCAAGGATCGCGTGGTCATGATGCCGGCGAGTCTGCGCACTGCCCTGCGCGAGCAGGTCGCCCGCGGGCGCGAGGTGTGGGCCGGCGACCGCGCGGCCGACCGGCCCGGCGTGGCGTTGCCGGATGCGCTCGCCGCCAAGTACCCGAACGCCGGTCAGACGTGGGGTTGGTTCTGGCTCTTTCCATCGCGCGAGGAATCGGTCGACCCGCGCAGCGCAGTGCGACGCCGCCACCACCGGCACGAAGATCGGCTCGACCGTGCGATACCGCGGGCCGCGGCCGCCGCGGGCATCGCCAAGCGCGTCACCGCGCACACGCTGCGCCACTCGTTCGCCACGCACCTGCTCGAAAGCGGGGTGGACATCCGCCGCGTGCAGGAACTGCTCGGCCACAGCGACGTCTCGACCACGATGATCT
>DATLZG010000613.1:0-3443 GCA_035574095.1 Burkholderiaceae bacterium
CCGGGCCGAGTCGTGGCAGGCGGTGCAGATCGCCGCCATCGGCGAGATCACCAGCCAGTTGCGCGGATCGGGGTCCGCGGCCGCGCCGACCACCGGCTTAGAGATCACCGCGCCGAGCGGCCCGCGATCGACCTTGTACGAGTTGTTCACGTGGCAGGCGTTGCAGTTGATGCCGACGCCGGGCCACGCCACCTCGGCCGCGTAGTTCTCGACCCCGGAGCCGAACGGCGTGCCCGCGGGCACCGTGGTCGCCGTCGCGTACGGCAGGAACAGCGTGCCGGCGGGCGGCGGCACCGCGGCCGAGCCGATCAGGCCGTCCACCGTCAGGATGCCGGCCTTGCTGAACGCGCCGATCACGTTGTTGCCGTGTGTGAACGGATAGGTGCGCTTCGAGTTGCCGTGGATGCCGTGGATCATGCGCTTGAACTGATACGACTCGCTGAACGTCAGCCCGTTGGTCATGAGCGACGAGTTGCTGAAGCGGTTCGCGTCGTGGCACACGACGCACGCTTCGACGATGTTGCGCGCGCCGCCGTGGAACGCGTTGGCGAGCGTGTTCGATCCGGACGTGGTCCCCAGCGCCCCGTGGCATGCGTTGCACTTCTCGGTGGCGACGATCTGGCGGCGCGGATTCAGCGGCCCGCCGAGCGCGAATTCCTTGAACGCGTGCTGCACGACCACGTTGACCAGCTCCGGCGGCACCGCTTCGGGCCGCGGGTCGGTCGCCCACTTGACCTGCAGCTTCGGCTCCTTGATCTGGCCGATGCTGACCACCCGCGCCGTGCCGGCGGCGACCGCAGTGGCGGTGTCGTCGGGCAGCGGGATGTCGATCGTGTAGTGGTTGTTGCCGTCGTTGGTGCCCTTGTAGGCGAAGACGTTGGCCGCACTGCCGCCGTTGTTGAACGCGCTGAACTCGGTGATCGCGGTCGACTGCCCGAGCAGGTTCTGATAGGCGACGTACAAGCGCAGGTTGCCGAACTTCGTGTTGCTCGAACACGAGACCTGCGGCGTGCCGATGTTGGTGCAATCGGGCGTCACCAGGTCGTACGCCGCATCGTTGTTGGTCGGGTCGGACAGGAAGTAGCGGACCGTCACCGTGCGGCCCTTCTTGTCGGGCGTGTCGTTGAACGTCACGCTCTCGATGTTCATCCTGTACTTGGCGGCGTGCTCCTCGTTCTGATTCCAGTGCACGCGCTCGGGCGCGATGTTGGAGCCGACGCGATGGCAATCGGCGCACATCTTGTTCGTCAGGTCCTTGGCCGTTGCCCCCGGGCCGACGAACAGCGGATCCTGCGCGAAGATCGTGTGACTTGCGTCCCAACTCGAGCCGGCGTTGTTGGCGTGGCAGGTGAGGCATGCCTCCTTGCTCGGCCGCGTCTTCCAGTTGTCGCCCTGCGGCGTGTTCGGGTTCGCCGCCGAGTGGCACTTGGTGCAATTGCGCAGATCCTGCGGGAAGCCGACCTCCGAGTAGTCGTGCTTGCTGGCGCCGAAACCCCAGATCACGTACTGCTCGCCGCCCTGCCCGGCGTCGAGCTTGGCTTTCAGCAGCCGGCCGGCATGGATCTTGTGCACCATCGTCGCCAGCGTCAGCACGTGGCCGCTGTTGGCGTCGGTGGTGCCAGGGTTGTGGCACATCACGCAGAACTGCGTGTCGACGCGCCCGCCGCCGTGCAGCGCGAGCCTGTCGTGGCACTGGTTGCACGACGACACGTCGGTCATGCGGCGCGTCTGAGCCGGATCGGTGACCGGCACCGAGCGGCCGTTGACGTCGAGCGTGAAGTCGAAATACGGATTGACGCGCACCGTCTGGCCGGCGGCGTTCGTGTAGCTCAACTGGATCGCGATGCGGTGCGTGCGGTTCGGCTCGAACAGCACGCCGTTGGTCTTGGCCGGATCGGTGATGTCGGTGCTGAACGTGTACGTGTAATACCCGTCCGGGTTGTAGACGAGTTGCGCGGGTGTGGCCGGGTCGGTCGTCGCCTGCTGCGCGCTGGCCAGCACCGGCGCCCCTCCGGGTCCGGAGCCGACGTTGTTCGGCGCGTTGGCGGTGGACTCGGTGCGGTACACATAGCTCACCCATCGGTCGGGATTGCTGTCGGTGCCCGGCACCAGCTTGGCTATCGCGAAGCGCGCGTTGCTCGTCGTCAGGCCCTGCTTGACCGCGCCGTCGGAAAAGACCGTGAAGTTGATCTTCGGCGGGCTCGCCACGACCACCGCGGCCACGCCGGCCGACTGCAGCACGGTGAACGCCGACGACGGGTTGATCGCGCTGTCGTTGGCGGGATTGCGAGCGGCGGTCGCGATCGCGTCGGCCACGCTCGCGCCCGGCGGCGCCGGCGGCGGCGTACCGTCGCCGTTTCCTGAACTGCAGGCAGCCAGCGCGAGCGCGCAGCCGATCGCTGCCAGTGCCCCGTATGAGCGAACTTTTTCGATCCTCATGGCTGACTCCGTCGTCTGGGGGTCGGGCAGGGACCGTGCCGCGCCTGCGGCTCGTTCGATGCGCCGGCTCGCTGTTCAGAACTTCAACTCTCGCGGTCCCGGTCCTTCCGGTTCCTTGTGCGCGATGCCGAAATGGCAATCGATGCACGTCAGCCCTTCCTGTCGGCCCTTGGCGTGCCGCGCCTGCGCCTTCTCCGATTGCAGCTCGCTCGCCATCGCCTCGGCCTTGTGGCAGTTGCGGCACTCCAGCGAATCGGTCTGCTTCATACGGCGCCATACGCGCTGCGCCAGCAGCGCGCGGTGCGACTCGAACCTCTCCGGCGTGTCGATGACGCCGGTAAAGTGGCCCCACAGCTCGAACGTCGCCCGCATCTTGCGCAGGATCATCGCGCCAGGTTCGCGCGGCACATGGCAATCGGGGCAAATCGCGCGCACGCCGCTGCGGTTCTTGTCGTGAATCGTGTCCTTGAACTCGGCATACACGGTGCTGCGCATCTCGTGGCAGCCGACGCAGAACGACTCGGTGTTGGTCCAGGCGAGCCCCGCCGCGCCGGCGACCACCAGCGCGCCGGCGCCCAAGCCGACGACGATCAGGCTCGCCAGCACGAACAACACACGCCGGCCCCGCGTCGGATAGCGACGCCGGATCACTTCCCACAGTTCCCTGAACACCGCCCTCCCTCTGCCGCGCTACCGGCTCAATATCCAGCGCACGACGTTGCGGATCTCCTGCTCGTTCTTGGTCTTCAGGCCGCTGTGCTCCTCTTCCTTGCCGTCGACCTTGACCTTAGGATTGGTCGTCAGATGCTTGAACAGCGCCTCTTCGGCCTCGGCTTTGCCCTTGTACTTGGCCGCCGTCTCCTGGTAGGGAGGACCCTCTTTTTTCTTGTCCACCGAATGGCACTTGGTGCAGCCGCTTTTTCTCATCAGCGACTCGGCCGCCGCGCTGTCGACCTGCTGCGCGGAAACCGTCGCGCCGAGCGCCATCAACGCCGCCGCCGTTG